>JAGYIZ010000036.1 GCA_018402425.1 Candidatus Atribacteria bacterium
TTTCATTTCCATTCGATATACTTTTACATTGTCTTAAATATTTTTTAAAGATAAGCATTATAATTGGATTTAGGAGAAAAGTTAAATTAAACAAAAAGTTCTTCGTCTAGGTCAAGAAAAAATAAATAAATTACTCTTAAGACTTTCTTTCCCGGCAGTAGTAGGAATGGTAGCCAATGCTCTGTACAATTTAGTAGATACTATTTTTGTAGGGCGAGGTGTTGGTTCATTAGCAATTGGTGCACTTGCCATAGCTTTTCCGCTTCAAATTTTAATTGTGGCTATTGCTCAAACTATTGGAATCGGAGCAGGGTCTGCCGTTTCCAGAAGCCTGGGAGCTGGGAAGGTTGACCGAGCCAAATGCGTGGTGGGCAATTCATTTTTCTGTATTATTGCCTTATCTTTAACAGTCTCTGCCATTGGCCTGATTTTTATCGAGCAAATCCTGATATTTTTTGGTGCCACTCAGACTATTTTGCCTTATGCCAGAGATTATGTTGTAGTTATATTATGGGGATTGACTTTTTTTTCTTTTGCCATTTCTTCCAATAATTTAATACGTGCCGAAGGCAATGCCCGGGTAGCCATGGTTTCCATGTTAATAGGTGCGATTTTAAACATTATCCTGGATCCGATTTATATTTTTGTATTTAAACTGGGAATACAGGGAGCAGCCCTGGCAACAATAACAGCTCAATTTTGTTCATTCTTATATATTCTGCATTATATTTATGGAAAAGAAACAACTTTGACGATAAAATTGCATCATTTAAAACCTAATTTATCAATCATTAAAGAGATTATAATTGTAGGTTTGCCTTCTTTTGCCCGCTTATCTGCGGGAAGCATATCTACATTGCTGGTCAATCAGTCATTGCGTTTTTATGGGGGGGACCTGGCTATTATCATTATTGGTGTGATAATCAAAATAACCCGGTTTCTATTCATGCCCATGTTTGGAGTTGTCCAGGGAATGCAGCCCATCGCCGGTTATAATTATGGTGCCCGACAATATAGTAGAGTTTTTGAAGTATTAAATTTAACCATTAAAGTATTGCTTATCCTTTCATCTTTTCTTTGTCTTATTATGATATTATGGCCGGCTCAGGTAATTGCTATCTTTACCAACGACTTAGAGGTAATCCAAACAGGCATTCCGGTAATGAGGATTATTCTCTTTAGTATTCCAGTTTTGAGTATCCAGATAACCGGTGCAAGTTTATTTCAAGCCCTGGGCAAACCGATGCCTGCTATAGTTTTTTCTTTGCTTCGCCGTGTTTTACTATTTATACCCCTTATCATTATTTTACCTCGCCTCTCTCAACTTGGCCTACTGGGAATCTGGATATCTTATCCGATAGCAGATATCTTTTCTGCGATTATTACCTGGTTTTTTCTTAGAAGCGAGATTCGTAAAATTCGTCAAGAAGCAGAGTTCTATAAGATATGATATAGTGGTTAATAATTTTATTGCTTTTCATTCTAATACTCTGGTGTTATAATGAATAGCAATGATAAAAGAGAATAGATAATGTATACACGGAGGTTTGTATGGAGAAAGAAAAATATATACCCACCAGAGAAGATGCCCTACAATTATTAAAAGAGTATAACCAGGATGATAGCCTTATTAAACATGGTCTTGCTGTGGAAGGTGTAATGCGTTATATAGCCAGAAAAGAAGGCGAAGATGAAAATAAATGGGGTATTATTGGTTTGGTTCATGATTTGGATTATGAAAAATACCCCGAGCAGCATTGTTCAAAAAGCCGTGAAATACTAAAGGAAAAAAATTGGCCAGAGGATTATATTCATGCTGTGGTTAGTCATGGTTGGGGGATTTGTTCAGATGTAAAACCGGAAACCAGGTTAGAGAAAACACTCTATGCTATTGATGAATTAACCGGATTGGTTGTAACCACTGCATTGGTAAGACCATCTAAAAGCGTGATGGATGTAAAGGTAAAATCTGTTAAAAAGAAATGGAAGGATAAACGTTTTGCAGCAGGGGTTAATAGGGATATTATTCAAAAAGGTGCAGAAATGCTTGGCACAGACCTATCAGAATTAATTGATGATACCATTAAAGGCATGCAGGAGATTGCAGATGACATAGGGTTAAAAGGGACTTCTGATTCCAATGGTTAAACGAGTTTTATGTTATGGAAATTCCAATACCTGGGGATACATTCCCGGCACCGGCGAACGATTGGATTATGATAGTCGCTGGACAGGAATAATGACTCGATTACTTAAAAAAGAATACCAAATTATTGAAGAAGGTTTAAATGGAAGAACGATAGCCTGGGATGATCCAACCCACCCCGGAAGAAATGGGATGAAATATTTATTACCATGCCTGGAAACGCATCGTCCCCTGGATATGGTAATAGTGCTTTTGGGGACCAATGATTTAAAGAATTATTTTCATGGTTCAGTTCAAGCTATTGTTATCAACATGGAAAAAATGATTCGATTAATCAAAGATGTTCAATGTAGCTTCAATGGTATTCCACCCCAGATTTTATTACTTTCTATTCCCTATGTTTTAAAAAATAACCTGCCCAACTCACCATTTCAAAATGCCAGAGATAAGTCAATACAACTGGCCTCGGAATATCAGGGGGTTGCTTTAAAGAATCGCTGTCATTTTTTGGACATTTCTTCTAGTGTCAAGACAAGCCCGATAGATGGCGTTCATCTTAACCAGGAAAATCATCAAATACTTGCTCAATTATTGATTAAAAAAATAAAAGAAATTGATAAAAATTTACCATAATATTTTTTTTCTGATATTTAGGTAATACAACAGGGGGATAAAAATGTTATCAAGGACAGTAATTCGAGGGTTTTTCGGCAGAAACCGTTTTTCTTAAGAATTTGAAGAAAATAATAATCGTGAATGGTTTTTAGCCCGCAAAAAAAGACTATAATAAAAAGTAGTAAAACAAACAAGTGACTTTGTGGTTGAAATGGGAGAATTACTTCAAAGATATCTCCCGGAATCCATGCCGATCAAAAATAAATCGTTCCATAACCAGGATTTATCAGGATACCAGGTATGCCAGTGACCAAGATCCCTTATAAGACACATTTAGGCATCTGGTTCTAGGAGGGCCCCGAAAAGCCCATGAATCAAGCCAGTTTATTATTTTGAATTAAGACCTGACCAGTTATATCTTTCTGCGGGTATAAGATTATTTTCTAGAAAAGACACTTCATGATTATCGTGAAACGGTGCTAACCTAAAAAGCGAGAGAAAAATTAGTCTCCATTGTTGAGAAAATTCAGGAAATCTGATTACCAGGTTAGCAGGGAATACTATAAGCGAATTCGAGGAAGGATATCAACTTCAAGGTAAAGAGGAAGAATTAATACGTTTCAATTCCCTTTTAGCTAATATAGAGATGTCAATTCCGTCGAGTTGTATAATAGAAATCTGCTAAAACTTGTTTTTCAAATTTTTAAAAGGATTTTTCACCCATTCACAATTGGTTATCAGAATATGTACGCGGGTTGTAAGCAATTCATCAAAATAGGTTAAGCAGAATAGCTTAAATTTTAATCCTCAAGGGAAGCCTGCTTACATTGTAAGAAATATGATTGAATTAAAAAATAGCAATATTAAATCAGATATTTATCTCAAGCAAGATAAATTAAATAATTTGCCTTTTTCTTTCAGGTTTATCAAAATATCAAAAGATGTGCCCATTTTATAACTACAGAGCAAGGGCAGCTATAGCGCGGCACCTTTTCATACCTTTAATCTGGCTTTTCATGTAGGTGATAAAGAAGAGAATGTTCTTAGAAACCGTGCTAAATTGGCAAAATCCCTGAATATACCACTTCAAAGTTTTACTATTTCTAATCAGGTACAGGAACCAATATATCTATTAGGTCAATCAAAGAAAATTTAGTGGTGCTACTAACATTTCCCACTGCTTTAAAAGAAAATGATGCTATGATAACAAATCAAAGAAGATATTTGTCTTCTCATTTTTGTAGCAGATTGTGTACCGTGTTATTATATGATAGTGAAAAGAAGGTTATCAGTTTAATTCATGCAGGTTGGAAAGGAACAGTGTTGTTACACAAAAAGGCAGTTTCTTTGATGCAGGCTTGTGGGATTGTAGACCACAGGATATTATTTGCGCTATTGGTCCGTCAATTGGTCCCTGTTGTTATCAGGTTGGTCCAGAGGTTGTAGATAAGGTTAGGAAGACATTTCCGAAAGAAGACCGTTTGGTTCAAGCTATATCTAAAGACGGAAAGGGATATCTTAATCTATGGGAGACAAACAAAATACAGCTGTTAGATTGTAATATACCCGAAAAAAATATTGAAGTGGCCGAGCTTTGTACCTGCTGTCATTCTGAAATATTTTTCTCCAGCAGAAAAGATAATAGAAATACCGGTCGCTTTGCTGCCGGTATAATGCTGAAAAAATCAAAAAAAGTGTTATAATATTGTTAAATAGAATTAATCAAGATTCTAAGAAATTTACCCACAGATATCAAATATAATTGGATAAATATCCAAATTAATGAAAGGAGGATATTTATGAAAATATTACTGATATATCCTGCTTATCCCGAAACCTTCTGGAGCTATAATTATGCCCTAAAATTTGTTTCCAAAAAAGCAAGCTTGCCACCATTGGGATTATTAACGGTAGCTGCCTTGCTTCCTGCAGAATGGGAGAAAAAATTAGTGGATCTTTCCGCAGGTGATAACCTGAAAGACCGGGATATAAAATGGGCTGATTATGTTTTTATCGGTGCAATGTCCATCCAGAGAGGATCTGCCCAAGAGCTTATTGCGAGATGTAAAGAATTGGATGCTATTGTTGTTGCCGGTGGGCCTCTTTTTACGGCTTCTTATCAGGATTTTGATCGAGCTGATTATTTGGTTTTAAATGAAGCAGAAGTTACCTTACCTGATTTTTTAAGAGATTTAGAAAATGGAAATCCCAAAAGGATTTATACAAGCAAAGAGAAAGCCGATATGGAAAATTCACCTGTTCCTGCTTGGGAATTAGTTGACAATTTAAACAAATACAATTCATTATGTCTTCAATATTCCCGCGGTTGTCCTTTTAACTGTGATTTCTGTGATGTGACATTGCTTTTTGGTCATAAAATTAGGACTAAATCACAAACTCAAATACTGAAAGAATTGGATAAATTATACCAATTAGGATGGAGGGAAGGAGTATTTGTTGTAGATGATAATTTTATAGCAAGTAAGAGAAAATTACGTGAGGAAATTCTTCCGGCCATACTCGAATGGAATAAAGAAAAAAATCATTGTTTTTCCTTTGGTACCCAGGCTTCAATCAATATTGCCGATGAGGAAGATATTATGAATATGATGGCTGACGCCGGTTTTGACTCGGTATTTATCGGCATTGAAACACCCAATGAGGAAAGCCTGAAAGAATGTCCATAAAAATCAAAACAGGCATCGGGTTGATTCAGTAATTCACAAAGTACAAAAGTATATGGTATGACGGTAACAGGTGGATTTATTGTAAGGATTTGACCATGATCCTCCGAAGTCTTCGATGAAATGATCATTTATTCAAAATGCTTGGTATAGTTACTGCTATGAGTGGGTTTGTTAATGCTGTAGAGACAAGTGTATCATCGACTTATTAAGGAAAATCGTTTTAAATACAGTGGAAAGCAATACCGATTTTCCATTAACTTTATTTTAAAATGAAATATATTGGAGTATTGAAGAACAAAAATATTGTCTACTATCATTACTTGCATTCTTACTATAATCAATTTTGCTCTTCTCAAAACTTTGAATGTAAAACAATTTAAGTTAAAGAATGTAAATGTTTCCCTTCAGATTTATCTGGCAGCTTTTTTAAATCTATCTGGTATCTAGGAATTATAGAGAGAGGAAAGGATATACACTGGAAAGTATTTTTCTATGGACACTATTATCGCCCAGAGATTATTTCCAGCAGCCATTACTTACTCTATTACCGGTTTTCATTTTCGGAAAATATTTAATGTAGGTGAACTATTTACTGAACAGACAGAATAGAAAGAATATTAAAATAGTAAACTGATCAAAGGCAATACTTTCTGTTTTTGGATTAACTGCATTTATATCTGCTTCTTTTTCATAATTTTTAAATTTATATTATTGACCTTTGCTAAATAAAATGATATACTTTCGTTAATTTTATTATTAGTTATTTAATATGGTAAGTTGCAAATAAATAAATAATTTTAATCAATATTCATTTAATATTAAAGAACAAGTGGATAGGTTATGCATTATGAAAATTATTAAGGGGATTTCAAGATGTCTTACCGAAAAATGGAAACGAAGGGTTTGTAAAGCAGGCTAAGAAGTGCTGAGAAAAGTGGGGCTATCAGGAAATTGATACACCAACACTGGAATATTATGATTACCTGGTACAGGGCATTGGACCGGAGTTAAGAGAAAGAATGTTTAAGTTTTTAAATCCTGATGGCGAGATTATCGTTCTTCGTCCCGATATGACCACGCCTATTGCCCGGATAGCTGCAACTAAACTTGGGAAGAAAAGTCAAAACCTTCATAAGTTTTATTATCTAAATCATGTTTTTAGAAAAGTAGCAAATAACACGGAAGATCAGCAGGAGTTCCATCAGGCTGGTATAGAGCTCCTTGGTATAAACAATCGACTGGCTGATGCTGAAGTTATTGCAGTGGCAATCCAGGCCTTAATTAATGCAGGATTACAGAAATTTTACATTGATATAGGGAGTGCTAGTTTTTTCAATTCGCTCATGGATCAGTTACCGCTAATTCCGGAGTATAAAAAAGAATTACGTAAAACCATAATGAATAAAGATTTTGTGTTATTGGAAAAACTAATGTTGCAATATGATATGTCCCGGCAGGACCAGGAAACTATTTTGCAATTACCGCACTTGAGGGGAGATGAATCCGTCCTTGAAGAAGCAGAACAAACATTTAAAAAAAACAATATAACAGCAAGTTTAGCCTTACAAGAAGTTAAAGAGGTTTATCAATACCTTAAGATGTATGGATTTGAACGTTATATCATCATTGATTTGGGAATCATAAGAAATTTTGACTACTATTCCGGAATCGTTTTTGAGGGATATACTGGATATATGGGTTCACCGATATGCGGAGGTGGTCGTTATGATTACCTATGTCAAAAGTTTGGGCAGGATATACCATCTACCGGTGTAGCCATTGGTATAGAAAAATTAGGAAGGGTATTAAGCCAGGAAAATAAGACTGACAAACAGTCATTGGATAGGAGAAAATATCTTATCAGATATCGGAAAGATTTAATCAAGTTAGCCTTTAAATTAGCTGAAAAATTGAGAAAACTTGACAATATAGTAGAGCTGGAATTAGAAATTGAACACTCTGAGGAGCAAACCGTGCAATATGCTTTGGATAAAAAAATACGCTATTTGATTGATTTTCAATCAAGCGATTTAAATCAGCTACTTCGATATGATTTAGAAACAAAACAAAAAGAAAAGGTATGTTATGGAGAAAGAGAATAAAAAGATTATCATGACTGTTGCCTTGCCCAGCGGTCGGCTATTTCAATCTATCATAAATTTATTAAAGAAATCAGGTTATTTCGGGTTGATTGATTATGACGAAAAAACTGATAGAAGACTGGTTTTTTATAACCGGGAGGAAACTTTTCGATTTATTATTACCAAACCCAAAGATAATCCCACCTACGTAGAATGTGGTGTGGCAGACATAGGAATCGCGGGGAAAGATGTCCTGTTAGAGGATAAAAAGAATGTATATGAATTATTAGACCTTGGATTGGGAGCTTGCAGCATTGTGCTTGCTGCTACTCAGCCCAAAGAAAAGGTAAGGAAAGGTATGGAGCAAAGATTACCTCTGAAGATTGCTACCAAATATCCCAATATCACTCGCAATTATTGCCTTAAGAAGGGAATTCATGGAGAAATAATTACTCTCTATGGTTCTGTAGAACTTGCTCCACAGGTTGGATTGGCTGATATCATTGTTGATTTAGTCTCTACAGGGAAAACGCTTAGACAAAATAATTTGAGAGTGATTGATGAAATTACTTCAATAAGTGCACGGTTAATTACCAATCGTATTAGTTATAAAACCAAACATCGGCAGGTACATGAAGCCGTTCAGGTGTTGAAAAAAATAGTCAATCAATCAGATTATGGTTCAGGAAAAAGTTAAATAAAATTTTAGATAAGGATGTTCAAGATGGACTTAATTAAGATTTCAATTCTTAATGACGATAATAAGGCTATTGTCTTTGACAGTATAAAAAAGAAAAATAATGAGAAGTTGCCGGAAGACCTGGAGAAAAAAGTTGGGGGAATTATTAAACAGGTTAGGGAAAAAGGGAATCAGGGTCTTCTTGAATTAACCCATCGTCTGGACCACAATAATATGAAGCTCTCGGAAATGGAAGTAACAAAGAGTGAATTCGGGGAAGCGGAATCCCTGGTTAAAGATGAAATGCTTGAGATTATTAAAGAATCCATTAAAAGGGTTAAATCTTTTCATCAAAACCAGCTGGAAAAATCCTGGTTTTCTCATCAAGAGGAGGGCATGGTTTTAGGCCAACTGATAAGACCTTTGGAACGGGTGGGGGTTTATGTGCCAGGTGGAACGGCAGAATATCCCTCTTCGCTGATCATGGGCACAGTACCCGCTCTTATTGCCGGCGTAAAAGAGATATATGTAGCCACTCCCCTGGGATCCAGATTAAAGATGTCACCCTATTTATTGATGACTGCACGTGAATTGGGTATTGCTAAGATTTACAAGATTGGCGGTGCCCAGGCCATTGCTGCCCTTGCTTATGGCACTGAAACCATTAAGCCGGTAGATAAGATTGTCGGTCCCGGCAATATATATGTAACCATTGCCAAAAAACAGGTTTTCGGGCAGGTAGATATTGATATGCTGGCTGGTCCCAGTGAGATTCTTATCTGGGCAGAGGAAGGTGCTAATACGGATTATATTATAGCAGATTTATTTTCCCAGGCCGAGCATGATGAGGATGCCAGGGCTGTCCTGGTTACAACATCAAAACAAATAGCCGAGCAAGTCCAAAAAGGAATCAATCAACAGATAGCACATTGCCCGCGAAAAGATATTATTACCGGCTCGTTAACTAAAAACGGCAGGATTATTGTAGCGAAAGATAAAAAATTAGTTATTGAGTTAATTAACGAATTTGCTCCGGAACATTTAGAATTGCAGATTAATGATCCATGGTCTTATCTTGGGGAATTAAAAAATTTTGGTGCAGTCTTTTTAGGTTCATATTCACCGGAGCCATTGGGTGACTATTGGGCAGGCCCCAATCATATCCTGCCGACCATGGGAAGTGCCAGGCAATTTTCAGTATTGTCAGTTCATGACTTTTTAAAACGAAGCAGTGTTATATATTGCAGAAAAGATAAATTGCTTCAGGATAGAGATAAGATTGCCCGTTTGGCAGATTTAGAGGGATTGCCTGCTCATGCTCGTGCATTGAGAATAAGAGAATAATAACAAATTTATTTTTGGAGAAAAATTTGATTAAGAACTATTTACAGAAAAATGACATTTTAATCAAAAAAGAAACTTTTCCTCTATTGGCTGAAGTTGATACGATTATTTTTGATATAGACGGTGTGTTGGTCGATGTCTCTTCTTCCTATTATCAGACTATTATTGATACCGTGCAATACTACTTTCATAAGATAGTTTATATAACCGGGAAAGCCAACCTGGTTGATAAACAAACAATTAATAATTTTAAAATGATTGGCGGATTTAATGATGACTGGGAGCTGTCAGCTGCAGCTGTTTTGTATTACCTATGGAAAATGGAAGAATATAGTATAAAATCATTAGAAGAATTGAAGAATAATCCCCCTATGATTGATGAATTTATAAATAAAAATTTAGCGGGTGGAGGCGGATTGTCTAAGCTAATAACCTGGATAAAGGAAAATTCCTCCTCTTCGGATAATATATTTTTATTGTGGAATAAAGAAAAAATTTTCCAAATAGCCAAGGAATTTTATGCAGGAGAAAAACATTGTTTTCGCCTCTATAATTTTTACCCCGGTATTGTAGGAAATGATGAGGGTAATATTGAAAAAGAAATAATTTTAATCAAGCCCGAGATAAGCGAGAAACTGAAAAAGTACCGTGTAGGAATTTTAACGGGGAGGAGTAAAGCAGAGACACGTTTTATCACAGGGCAAATTAATCGGGATTTATGGCTTAAACCTGAAATGGTAGTTACTTCTGAAGATAATATGAAAAAACCATCCCCGGATGGTTTGAGATATTTGCTGGAAAAATCACAGTCAAAATTGGGACTCTATATTGGTGATACCATGGATGACCTTTTGACTGTGAGTAATCTTAATCAACAGCATAAAAAGCGATATTGTCTTTCTGCCTTGGTTTTAGGTAGAGATTTTGTGGAAAATAAAGATCAAAAAGAACATTATTTAAAGAACGATGTTGATATATTGGCAGAAGATGTGAATCAAATCATTGAATTGATTCATCGTCGATTCTGATAATTTGAAATAGAAGAAGGAGGGTGGTTTTCTTGAAAAAAAGGATAGGCTCAGTTCACAGAAAGACCGGAGAAACAGATATTCAGGTAAAAATCAATCTGGATGGTGAAGGTAAATGTGATATCAAAAGTGAATTGCCTTTCTTGAATCATATGCTGACATTATTTTGTAAACATGGATTTTTTGACTTACAGTTAGAATTAAACGGAGATATTGAGGTTGACGCCCATCATTCTCTTGAAGACCTGGGGATTTGCTTGGGAAGAGCCATCAAAGAGGCATTGGGTGGTAAATCAGGTATAAAGCGTTATGGTTTTTATCTTCTGGTAATGGATGAAACGCTGGTTCGTGTTGCTATAGACTTAAGCGGGAGAGGTCGCCTGTTCTATCAGGTGCCTCCGGAAAGACTAATCAAGATAAACAGAATTGATGGGGAAGTATGGAAAGAATTTTTCCTGGCACTTTCTTATGAGGCAGGATTAACCCTGCATATTGATTTATTAAAGGGAGAAAATACTCACCATATTATTGAAGCTATTTTTAAAGCATTTGCCAGGACATTAGACCGGGCAATCCAGGAGGAAAAAAGGCTGCAGGGCAATATTCCCTCCAGCAAAGGTATCCTGGCATAAAATTAGGAGATAAAATGATTGTTATTATTGATTATCAGATGGGAAATATCAAAAATGTGCATCATGCCTTGACTTATCTGGGATACAGGGTAGAAATTAGTGACAATCCTGAGCTAATTAAAAAGGCCAGGGGATTGATTTTACCCGGTGTCGGTGCCTTTCGGGATGCAGTTAAGGTATTGAAGGAGAAGCAGCTGGATAGGATTATCAAGGAGATGGTTGAGAAGGGGAAACCCTTTTTGGGTATCTGCCTGGGAATGCAATTACTATTTTCTTATAGTGAAGAAAATGGTCTTTTTCAGGGGTTGGGACTGATACCAGGTAAGGTTGTTCGTTTTCCTAAAGCATTACGGGTACCCCATCTGGGATGGAATCAGGTTCAGTACTGTTTTGATGGTGATGAAGATAAAAAAGTTCTCTTTTCGGGGATTAAGAATGACAGTTATTTTTATTTCCTGCACTCTTACTATTGTATCCCCGATAAAGAGGATACCATATTGACACAGTCTGATTACCATCAATTATTTGTATCTTCAGTTCGCAGGGAGAATGTGTTCGGGGTTCAGTTTCATCCGGAAAAAAGCAGCTCCCAGGGATTAAATCTATTAAAGAATTTTGGAGAGATATGTAATGCTGATTATTCCGGCGATTGATATAAAAGACAGTCAATGTGTTCGCCTTGTTCAGGGTAAGGCAGAAAACAAGGAAGTTTTTTCCAAGGACCCCTGTGCTATGGCTAAAAACTGGGAAGAACAGGGAGCAGAATTATTGCATATTGTGGATTTAGACGGAGCTTTCCAGGGTAAACCGGTTCATCAGTCTTTGATTAAAAAAATTGCCCGGACAGTCAATATCCCCATTCAGGTGGGTGGGGGGATTAGAGACGAGGATACTATTAGACAATATTTGGATTACGGTATACAACGTGTGATAATGGGCACATTCCTGTTGAGTAAGAGTGATGGGAATATTCAAAATATTGTGCGTAAATTTAATAACCACATTATTGCCGGAATCGATGTAAAAAATAACCGTATGGCAATTGAAGGTTGGCTTCAAGAAGTTGATCAACCGGTGGAGAAATTTATTACTCATTTGACAGAAATGGGCATTAAGCGAATTATTTATACTGATATTAATCGTGATGGAATGCTAAGCGGACCTAATATTGACATGATTAAAAAAATATTGCAGAAAAATGAAAGTAAAATCATTGCCTCGGGCGGAATTTCTAGTATGGATGATTTATATCAATTACAGCAACTGGAAAACTTAGGTCTGGAAGGTGCCATTGTGGGCAAGGCGCTCTATAAAAGAAATATCAAATTAGGGGAAGCTGTAAAAATATTTCATAATCAGAGGTGAAGTTTAATATAATGAGTTTGGCTAAGAGAATCATTCCCTGTCTTGATGTTAAAGAAGGACGGGTAGTAAAAGGTGTTAAATTTGTCAATCTGACTGATGAAGGAGATCCAATAGAACTTGCTGCTTATTATGAAAAAGAACAGGCAGATGAGCTTGTTTTTCTGGATATTACCGCTTCCTGGGAGAAGAGGGATATCCTTATCAAGGTGGTAGAAAAAACATCGGAGAAAATATTTATTCCCTTTACCGTAGGCGGAGGTATCCATAAGCTGGATGATATTTATCAGTTGCTTAGGGCAGGAGCAGACAAAGTATCAATTAATACGGCGGCAGTATTACATCCGGAAATAATCCGGGAATCTGCTTTAAAATATGGTAGTTCTACCATTGTGGTGGCAATCGACGCCATAAGACGTGATGACTATTGGGAAGTCGTTATTAATGGAGGAAGAACTCCGACCGGTAAGGATGCCCTAAAATGGGCAGAGGAAGTAGAGAAATTAGGTGCCGGGGAAATTCTGTTAACCAGTATGGATTGTGATGGAACTAAAGAAGGATTTGATACCGAACTAACCTGTCAGGTTGTGGAAAATACCGGATGTCCGGTCATTGCGTCAGGAGGAGCGGGAAATTTGAGACATTTCTACAAGATATTAACTGAAGGGAAGGCCAGCGCAGCCCTGGCTGCATCAATTTTTCACCGAAAGGAAATTTCCATTACTCAAGTGAAGCAATATCTGGCAGAAAAAGGTGTATCAATCAGATTGGAGAAATAATCAATGAATGTAAATAAGGAATTAATAGAAGAATTAAAATATAATCAGGAAGGACTAATTCCGGCTATTGTTCAGGATGTATCCAATGGGCAGGTTTTAATGTTGGCCTATATGAACAGGGAATCCCTGAAGAAGACTCTAGAGACCGGGCAGACCTGTTTTTTTAGTCGCAGTCGAAAGAAATTATGGGTTAAGGGAGAAACTTCCGGTAATACGCAAAAAGTAAAACAGATATTGATAGATTGTGATAATGACACCCTGTTGATTCAGGTAGAACAGAAAGGTGTGGCCTGCCATACCGGTTCTTATTCCTGTTTTTACCGGGATATTGAAGGCGAAGAGATGCCTGGCAAAAAAGAAAAATCCGGGAATGAATCAAGTATTCTGGATGAATTAATGCAGGTGTTTGAAGACCGGAAAAGAAATCCCAGTTCAGATTCTTATGTATGTCATTTATTGAACAGTCCCGGGGAAAAGATGCCAAAAAAAATAGCCGAAGAGGCTGCCGAGGGATTAATTGCCCTGAAAGATAGGGATAAAAAACAGATTATTTATGAAACTGCTGATTTATGGTTTCATACTCTTGTAGCATTGTCTTATTTTGATATTTCCTATCAGCTTATTTTTGATGAATTGAAGAGTCGAAGAAAATGAAAAACAGAAATAATTGTAATAACAAAATACTAAGAGGTTGATTTATGAAGATAGAAGATTTGCTAAGAAAAGAAGTAAAATTATTGAAACCTTACTTGCCCAGTAAATCTATTGAAGATGTGAGAAAAAATCTGGGGCTTCCGGATGTGGTTAATCTATCAAGTAATGAGAGCGCTTTGGGCCCCTCGGATGTAGTTAAAGAAGCTCTGCAAGCAGAGTTAAAGAACATCCATCGTTACCCGGATAGCTCAAGCCGTCAGCTTCGGGAAGATCTTGCCTGCCAATATGGCATTAATACTGATATGCTAATTACTACCAACGGAGGGGATGAACTTCTATATTTATTGGGTAGTTGTTTTATTTCACTCGGTGATGAGCTGGTAATGGGAGAATATGGATTTGCAACCTATCAGAGTGTGGCTGAATTATGTGGGGGAAGAATTATAACAGTTCCTTTAAATAATGGACATCTTGACCTGGAAGATATGGTCGGAAAAGTAACCGAAAAGACCAAAATTATTTTTCTTTGTAATCCACATAATCCCAATGGAACTATTTTTAGCCATCATCAATTAGAACAATTTTTAAGCAAAATTCCTATTAGTCCTATCATCGTATTAGATGAGGCATATTTTGATTTTGTAGAAAGCAATGATTTTCCCGATAGCATTAAATTAATTAGAGAAGATAATCATCATATCATTACTCTGCGCACTTTCTCTAAAATCGGAGGAATGGCCGGTTTGCGTATTGGATTCGGAATTGCCAAAAAGGAATTAATTGATTGTCTGAAAAAAGTGCAGCCACCCTATTCCGTTAACCGTTTAGCTCAAGTGGCAGCCAGGGCGTTTCTTGTAGATGTTGATTACCGGAAAAGATTATTACAGAACAATCGTCATGGGAAAGAATTCCTGTACCGGCAGTTTAATCGATTAAACCTTTCTTATATTGCTACTGAAGCAAATTTTATCTTCGTTGACCTGAAAGAGGACGCAGATTTGGTTTGTGGAAAGTTAATAGAGGATGGCGTAATTGTCCGTTCTGGAAAAATCTGGGGATGTAATAGCTATATCAGGGTAACTATCGGTTCAGAGAAACAAAATCAGCAATTAATCCGTGCCCTGGAGAAAATCTTATAAGACTGGAAAAGCAGTCCTATCTTCAGAATCATTCTTGATTAGTTGAGGAATGATTGACAATTTATTCATAGGGAAGAAATGAATCCCTGCTGCCTCCTTAATTGCTAAAATTTCTCTGCTTAATTCCTGTGCAATAGATATTCCTTCTTCTATGCCTGCATTAGCCATACGGTTTCTTATTCTTTCCGGGATAACAATATGGGAAAGATTCGCATCTATATAATCAACCATTTTTTTACTTCTCAATGGCATGATGCCGATAATTTTGGGGATTGTGATATGTTGAGTCATCTCAAGGAAATTTTCCAGAATATCAATACTAAAAATAGGCTGTGTTTGGATAAAATTGGCACCGGCTGCTGCTTTTTCTTCTAATCTGCTTATTTCTTTTTTAATGTCTTTTGTGCCAGGATTTCCTGCTACACCAATAGAGAAATCAGTTTTATAGTCAGATGTTTTGTTATTTGAGAAGTTTCCTTCATTTAATTCCTGAATAATTTTGACCAACCCGGTTGAATCTACATCAAAAACAGCGGAGGCATTCGTATGGTCACCCATTTGAGGGTGGTCTCCGGTAAGAGCCAATATATTTTTAACACCCAGGGCATATGCGCCCAGTAATTCTGCTTTTAAGGCTAACAAATTTCTGTCTCTGCAGGTAATATGAAAGATAGTTTCCAACTGAAGGTGTTGCTGGATTATATGAGATAGGGCAATGGGGCTCATTCTTAAACAAGCCAGGGGACAATCTGTAATATTAATGGCATCAGCATAACTCAAATACTTTTTTATATTTTCCAAAAGGCGGTCAATATCCATATTAAGTGGTGGATCCAGTTCCAGAGTATAGACAAATATTTTCTTTTCCAGTTTTTCTTTTAATTTCATGACTTAACCCGTTTTCAAAAAATTATAATTGTTCATTACAAGTAAAATTTTAGATTGTCTCAAGAATAAATTTTTAAAATGCTATCACTTAAAATATAAAATGTCAATCATCTAAAACTTATTGATTTCATTCAAAGTGCCAAAAGAAGAGAACAAAACATATAGAAGGCTTTTTGTATAGAGTGAGATTGGGAAAAAAAGAAAGAGTAGAAAATTATAAAATAAAATACTGGGTAAAATACTATTTAAAAGTGCCGGACAGATAGGATTATATTTTTAATATCTTTCAGAATTTGGTAAAATCATTGATTAAGTAATATTTTCTAAAAAATGCAAAATAATAACTAATAATGCAATCATAGATGTTGTATTAATGTTTTTTATCAAATAGAATGAAATGAAAATTAAATATTAATAGGATTCAGGAGGAAGGGTTATGGTAGATTTGAATGATATATCCGAAGCCTTGCAAATAGGTGATGCAGGGAAGGTAAAAGAATTGGTTAAACAGTCTTTGGAAGAAAATATCGTACCCAAGGATATATTAGAAAATGGCTTAATCAAAGGAATGGGTATTATTGGTGAAAAATTTAAAAAGAACGAAGTGTATGTTCCCGAAGTATTAATTGCTGCCCGGGCAATGCATGCCGGGATGGATGTTTTGAGACCAAAGCTAGTTGAAACCGGAGTAAAAAATATTGGAAAAGTAGCAATGGGTACGGTAAAGGGAGATTTGCATGATATAGGGAAAAACCTGGTGAAGATGATGTTAGAAGGAGCCGGGTTTGAAGTTATAGATTTAGGAGTAGATGTATCTTCAGATAAATTTGTGGAAGCCGTGAAAGAACATCAGCCTAATATAGTAGGGATGTCTGCCCTTTTAACCACTACAATGATAAGTATGGCTGATGTAATAAAAGCCCTGGAATCAGCGGGATTAAGGGATAAGGTAAAGGTAATGATTGGCGGGGCACCTATAACTCAAAGCTATGCTGAGCAAATTGGTGCAGACAGTTATTCTCCTGATGCTGCCTCTGCAGCAGACATGGCAAAAAGTTTTCTAATTTAGGCTTATATATCCAGGTTATTTGAAGGAAGAAAAGGAGAGTAATAATGTTAGTTATTGGAGAAAAACTGAATTCTACTCGAAAAAAAGTTAGAGAGATGATTGAAAATAAAGATGTTAAATCAATTCAGGATTTAGCCATAAAACAGGTAGAAGGCGGAGCAGATATTTTAGATGTAAATTCATCTGCTGCCGCTGGCGACAAAGAAGAGAATATGAAATGGTTAGTAAAAACAGTACAGAAGGTTGTAGATATCCCCTTATGTATTGATAGTCCCAATGCAGAAGAAATTGAAAGAGGCCTGGAAGTTCATGATTGGAGCAAAGGCAAGGCTTTAATTAATTCCATTACCGGCGAAAAAGAAAAATTAAACAGATTGCTGCCTACAATAAAAAAATATAAATGTGCAGTAATAGCACTTGCTATGGACGAAAGAGGCATCCCCGATAATTCAAAAACCCGGGTCGAGATTGCCGATAGATTAATAAAAATATTAGCTGGTATCGGAGTAGCTCTCAGGGATATATTTATTGACCCCCTGGTAGTTCCCATTGGAACGAATGATAATAATGGCCTGGTAACTATGGACACTATCAGAAGAATCAGAGAAGCCTACCCCGAAGTTCGAATAGTAACAGGATTAAGCAATATATCTTTTGGTCTCCCGGAGAGAAAGTTAATCAACCAAGTCTTTATGATATTAACTATGGGTTGTGGTATGGATGCAGCAATTATCGATCCCACAGATAAAAGAATGATGGCCATTGTTAAGGCTGCCATGGCTCTTCTGGGAGAGGATAATTTTTGCGGTGAATATATCCGGGCCTACCGGAAAGGAAAATTAACTCTTGAAAAATGAGCCAGAAAAAAGTTTGACAATCCCCCGAATAAGATTTAGTATTTATGGAAATATTTTTAAATAAACCTCAATTTAGCTATATAGAAGAGGAGCGGTTTGATGGGAAAGCTCAAAAGAACATTTCAGGAAATTAATGAGAAGATTGCCAGAAAAGAAGCAGTTGTTATGACTGCCGAGGAAGTCATTGCCTTAAAAGATGAGCAGGGAGTTGCCAAAGCAACCAAAATGGTAGATGTGGTTACTACCGGTACTTTTGGTCCCATGTGCTCATCGGGAGCTTTTTTTAATGTAGGGCACAGCGACCCTCCCATTCGAATGCAAAAAGTATGGCTTAATGATGTAATGGCCTATGCCGGATTAGCGGCCGTCGATATTTATTTAGGCGCTACTCAATTAGCGGAATCAGAAAGAAATGATTACGGCGGGGCACATGTAATTGAAGATTTTGTCAACAGTAAAGATATTCGTTTAAAAGCAATCTCCGGTGGCACGGATTGCTATCCTGCCCGGGAAGTTGAAGCTACCATTTCCAGGGAAACAGTTAACCAGGCCTTTATG
>JAGYIZ010000037.1 GCA_018402425.1 Candidatus Atribacteria bacterium
TTATAATGTATATATAAATATAAAAATAACATAATTGGCTTATTAGCATAAGGATAGTAAAATATGCTATAAGTTAATTTATTTAACCATGAAAAATCACCTTCTTAGAAGGTGGTAATGGTTAAATTGATTTTACCATAAAAAAGAGCAAGAGAAGCTATCTGATAATTTTTCACCTGCAGTCCAAAGCAAATATTTCTAATGCTTAGAAATATTCAGTTAAAATAGTAGAAAAAAGCAAAACAAATACTAACCAATAAAAGGTTAAACCTCTTTTAGAGGTTCTTAAAACCACCCGCTATGCGGGTGCGATATTTACAAACACACAGAAAAATGGGAGGAAATGGATTTGCAGTTGAATGAGTTAAAAGGGATTGACTATATAGAGATGGTTCGGCAAAGGAAAGTAACAGTTGAACAGGTAATTATTGATATTTTTAATCAAATTGATAGAGTTGATGAAAAACTTAAGGCTTATTTAAGAATTAATAGGAATGGAGCTTTAGAAGAGGCAAAAACAATAGACCAAAAGATAAAGAATAATAGAAAGATACCTCCTCTGGCTGGTCTTCCGGTAGCAATAAAGGATATTATTTGTACTAAGGGAATTGAAACAAACTGTGCTTCCAAAATTTTACAAGGATTTGTTCCACCCTATGATGCAACTGTCATAAGGAAAATCAAAAAAGCCGGCGCAATTATTATTGGTAAGACAAATATGGATGAGTTTGGAATGGGATCTTCCAATGAGAATTCTGCTTTTCAGGTGACTTTAAATCCCTGGGACATGACTCGTGTTCCAGGTGGTTCCAGTGGTGGTTCTGCGGTAAGTGTAGCAGCAGATGAAGCACTGATGGCCTTGGGGACAGACACAGGAGGTTCTATCAGGCTACCTGCCTCTTTTTGTGGAATTGTTGGCATGAAACCCACTTATGGAAGAGTATCTCGTTATGGAGTGGTAGCTTATGCTTCTTCTTTGGATCAGGTCGGAACCTTAACCAAAAGTGTCAAAGATGCAGCCTTGATGATGAATGTTATATGTGGTCATGATGATATGGATTCGACCTCTGCAGATATCCCGGTTCCTGATTTTCTTGATTCCTGTCGGGAAGGTATTAAAGACCTAAAATTTGCCATTCCCCGGGAATATTTTAAACAGGGCTTAAATAGTGAGGTAAAAGATTCAGTAATGAAAGCAATTAACACGGTTTCTGAATTAGGAGGAAAAGTAGAAGAAGTATCCTTACCAAATATAGAATATGCTTTACCTGCTTATTATTTGATTGGTATGGCAGAGGCAAGCTCAAACTTGGCTAAATATGACGGAGTCCAATATGGCTTAAGAACAGGAGACAGCAATAATCTTGAAGATATGTACAGGAAAACCAGAAGCACGGGTTTTGGACCAGAGGTTATTCGGCGAATAATGTTGGGAACCTATGCCTTAAGTTCGGGATATTATGATGCTTATTATTTAAAAGCACAAAAGGTGAGAACCTTAATTAAAAAAGATTTTGACGATGTTTTTAAAAAGTTTGATATAATTCTATCTCCTACCTCTCCTGTCCCTGCTTTCAAAGTAGGGGAAAAAATGGATGACCCTTTAACCATGTATCTAACCGATGTCTATACTATGCCGGTTAACATGGCTGGATTACCTGGTTTATCAATTAATTGTGGCTTTACAGCAAAGGATACTTTGCCTATCGGGCTTCAAATTATCGGACGGGCATTTGAGGAAGAGAAAATATTGAGGGTTGCCTATAATTTTGAATCACATTCTGGTAAAACCTGTTCTAGAAAACCAAGTATATAATATAAATTTTTTAAAAATATAAAAAATATAAAAATGAGAATATAAGAGAATGGAGTTTAACATGCAAGATGATATTGTAATCGGTTTAGAAATCCATGTTCAATTATCAACAA
Source organism: Candidatus Atribacteria bacterium (assembly GCA_018402425.1). Classification (GTDB taxonomy): domain Bacteria; phylum Atribacterota; class Phoenicimicrobiia; order Phoenicimicrobiales; family Stramentimicrobiaceae; genus Oleincola; species Oleincola secundus. Next base: position 1,930 of record JAGYIZ010000037.1, read on the forward strand.
AAACAAAGATATTTTGTAATTGTAGCACAGACTATATTGACCAAGAGCCTAACACCAATACTTGTCCGGTTTGTCTTGGTTTACCGGGAGGCTTGCCGGTTCTCAATAAAAAAGCTGTAGAATTAGCTATTAGGACTGCTATTGCCTTAAATTGTCGAATAAATAGTACAAGTATTTTTCACCGCAAAAATTATTTTTATCCTGATTTGCCAAAAGCTTTTCAAATATCCCAATACGACCTACCTTTGGCAGAAGAAGGATTTATGGAATTAATAGTAGGGAAATCAAAAAAAAATAGTAAAATACGCATTACCAGGGCACATATGGAAGAAGATGCCGGCAAATTAGTGCACATTGAGGAAAAAGGACAAATAGTTGATTCATTGGTTGATTACAATCGTTCCTGTGTTCCATTATTGGAAATAGTAACCGAACCGGATATACGTTCTTCAGAGGAGGCAATTGTTTTTCTGCAAAATCTTAGGAGTATTGTTCAGTACCTTGGTGTTTGTGATGGCAATTTAGAGTGTGGCTCAATGAGGTGTGATGCAAATATCTCTATCAGAGATTCAAAATCTCATCAACTTGGAACCAAAACCGAGGTAAAAAATATGAATTCATTTCGGGCGATTAAACGAGCTCTGGATTATGAAATATGCCGACAAAGAAAATTGATTGAAGATGGCGAGAAAGTATCACAGGAAACAAGACGATGGGATGAGGCTAATAATCAAACAGTTACTATGCGAAGTAAGGAAGAAGCTCATGATTATCGTTATTTTCCGGAGCCTGATTTGTTGCCGTTAAAGATCAAAGATTCTTGGGTAAATGAAATCAAAGATAGCCTACCTGAATTACCTGTAGACCGAAAAGAAAGATTCACCAGAGATTTTGGTCTTTCTGACTATGATGCCAGTCGTTTAGTGGAGATAAAATCATTAGGAGATTATTTTGAAGAAGCTGCCAGGGACTATAAAGACTATAAAAAATTGACTAACTGGATTCTAAGTGAATTACTGAGATATTTAGGCGAAGAAGGTACCGAAATTAGTTCAAGTCCCATTTCAGCGGAAAGCTTGGCTGAATTATTACATCTGATTGACCGAAAGGTTATTAGTGGAAAGATTGCTAAGACAATTTTTGAAAAAATGTTTAAAACCGGTCAGAGTGCTACTGATTTGGTGCAAAAAAGTGGCCTTACTCAAATAAGTGATAAAGAAGAAATTGATATTATTATTGAAAAAGTTATCGAGGACAATATTCAATCAGTTCAGGATTATCGTTCTGGCAAGGAAAAGGCTGTAAATTTTTTGGTTGGTCAGGTAATGCGCCATACTAAAGGCAGGGCACAACCAGATTTGGTGCTTAATTTATTAAAAGAAAAGATGAATAAATTGGAAAATTAACTTATAATATATGTATTAAGAAATAAAAAATTTGGAAAGGGGTGATAATGATGGATAAATATAGATGCACTGTTTGCGGTTATATCTATGATCCGGAAAAAGGAGATCCAGAATCAGACATTGAACCCGGAACCTCGTTTGACGACTTGCCTGAAGACTGGGTATGCCCTTTATGCGGAGCAAGTAAAGATGAATTTGAAAAGGAGGAATAATAATCATGCCAATTAGACAACTTACTGAAGATGTTTATTTGGTTGGTTCTATCGACTGGGACCGGAGACTATTTGATGAGTTAATTCCCTTGCCTAATGGAACCAGCTATAATTCCTATTTGGTTAAAAATAAAGATGATGCGCTTCTTATTGATACCGTGGATCCTGCTAAAAAAGAAGAGCTTTTCAAAATTTAAAGAAGCAAAAGTAGAAAAAATAAGTTATATTATTGCCCAACATGCTGAGCAGGACCACGCAGGTTGTATTAAAGATGTCTTAAAAAAATATCCAGGATGTCGGGTTATTACCAATAAAAAGTGTAAAGGATTATTAATAGATGAATTGCATTTAGAGGATAAAGATTTTTATGAGATAGAAGATGGGGAAATATTTCAATTTGGGAATAAGAAATATCAGTTTATTTTCGCTCCATGGGTTCATTGGCCGGAAACATTTCTTACTTATTTGCCTGAAGAAAGGATATTATTTACCTGCGATTTTTTCGGCTCTCATCTGGCTACCAGTGAATTGTGGGCACGTGATGATTCCTACCTTTATCGTGCAGCCAAACGTTACTACGCTGAAATCATGATGCCCTTTAGAAAAAACATCAATAATCACCTGGAGAAACTGAAGAATATTTCCATTAAAATTATTGCACCCAGCCATGGTCCCGTTTATCAAAATCCTGAATATATTTTAAAGGCTTATCATGAATGGGTATCGGATAATGTAAAAGATGAGGTCATTATTCCCTATATCTCTATGCATGGAAGCACTCAAAAAATGGTTTCTTATCTGGTAGAACAGCTAATGAAAAGGAATATCAAGGTAACTCCTTATCATTTGATTTATAACGATCTCGGCGAACTGGCAATGGCATTGGTAGATGTGGCAACAATTATTCTGGCATCTCCTACAGTATTAACTGGTCCGCATCCTCAAGTTGTATATGCTGCTTATCTGTGCAATATCTTAAAACCAAAAGCAAGATATGCAGGGATTATTGGCTCATTCGGATGGGGAAGCAAAATGGAAGAGGATATCCTTCATTTGTTAAAAAATCTAAAAGTAGAATTATTGCCCACAGTAATGGTTAAAAGCAATCCCCGAAAAGAGGATTTTGTAAAACTTAATCAGCTTGCAGATACAATTGCAAAAAATCATAGCGGTCTAAAATAAAGATAAAAAATTTTTGTTCCCAATTTTTATTCATAATTCATAATGAATAAAAAATGAAAATTTGGAACTTTTAAAATCTTATATAGTGAAATATTTTTTGTAACAGAAAAATTTATTAGAGAAAAGGGTGATTAAAATGGTAAAGAAAAAAATAGTTATATTCATGTTTATAACAATAATGGTTTTTTCTGTTACCTGTGTTGCCATTGCGCAGAAAAGCATTGCTGATATACTATATGGTGATTTTGCAGAAATAGAAAGCTTTGGCTATATTTATGTAAAAGTACAGGGAGACCGGGCATCCATAATCGGGTTAAACAGTGATGAGCTTACTGATTATGCCAAATTGAGATATAAGAATAATTTCAGTGGTGTCGAATATCAGGAAATTACTAGCGAGGAATCTGCTATCTTTCAGGAAGAAGAAAAAGCAAAAAAAGCAGGTAGCATATGGTTCAGAATATGGATTGCAGGAGATAAATCTCCTATTGCTTATTACATTGAATGTAAAGCAGGAAATTATGATAATTATGAGATGTGGAGCGATGAAGTTCTTGGAATTTGTGATGAAAAAGAAATTAGTCAAATAGTTAGAAATGAAATAAACAGGATGATAGAAAATTTTGCCATAGTCTTTTTTAAAGTCAGAGGTGAAATATAATATTGATAAATGCTTTTCCTAAAAAAGTAAGATAAAAATCTTAATCTTAGGAGCAGGGGTTATCTGAGTTATGATTAAAAAAATAGGTTTTTTAGTGTTCATTTTAGTTTTGGTTTTTTCTTTAAATTCTTTTGCAATAGAACAAGAAATTTTCATAGATTCGGAAATTAGTCATATTTATATTTATCCCCGTTCGGCTATGCTTTTGAAAGAAGGTAGACTGGAATTAGACAAAGGTTTTTACCGAGTTATTTTCGATGATATCTTAGAGAAGTTTGATGAAAAAACTATCAGTGCAGAATTAGAAGAAGTTGATGATGAAATTGCCAGAATCACAGGTATCAGCATCGAAACTGCTTACCTGGAAGAGGAACCGGCAGCTAGAATAAGGCAGTTGCAGGATGAAATCAATCAACTTCAAAAAAAGATAAGAATGATAACAAGTGAAAAGAATAGTCTGAAGGATAAAAAAGAATTTTTAAATTCAATTATTTATTTTTTCCGAGAACAAAAGACGGATGGTGACCTGAATATAAAAATTCCCTCAATAGACCAACTTGAAAATATTTATATCTTTTTAGATGAAAAATTAAAAATAAACTATGAACAAGTTTTAAATCATGATTTTCAAATAGAGTCTTATCAGGACAAAATTGTTATATTAGAGAAACAACTTCAGCAAATTACCAGTAAACAAAGAGAGACAAAAAAAGTTATAACATTAGATTTAGAAGTATACCAGAAAAGCAGCTTAAGCATTTTATTATCCTACCAACTAAATGAAGAAATAAGCTGGCAGCCTTTGTATGATGTCAGAGCAAATATAAAGAAAAATAACCTTGAATTATTAACTTATGCACTAATAAGCCAATCCACCGGAATGGACTGGGAAAATGTAACTATATCTTTATCTACTGCCAGGCCGACAATATCAGGGCAGTTACCTTCTATTGAATCCTGGTTTCTTAGACCTTATCAGCCAGATGATATGGTTAAAAAATCAATGGAAATGCCAATATACCGGGCAGAATCAGATATGGTTGGGGCCGGTAGTGTTGCTGAAGGGGAATTATTGGTGCCTGTTGAATACAAGGGTACCAGTGTCACTTTTCATGTTCCCCAAAAGGTGTCCATTCCATCAGGAACCAGCCGGGAAAAGGTCCTGATTTCTGAAGAAAAACTGGCAGGTCAGTTCAGTTATAAAGCCTTTCCGAAGGAAAGTCCTTTTGTTTATTTTAATGTACATATTGAGAATAAACTGGATATACCTTTACTCCCCGGAGAGGTAAATATATTTTTAGAAGGTGGTTTTACCGGGAATACAGCAATAAGCTATATTCCTCCGGGAGAAGATTTTGACGTTTCACTAGGCATTGCCGAAAACGTAAAAGTTCAAAGAGAATTAATTAAGAAGTTCAGGGACGAAACGTTGATTGCTAACATCCCTTCATCTAAAATTGTAACAAAATATGAATATAAAATTATGGTGGAAAATTTTCAGGATACAGAATCATTATGCTATATTTTTGAAAGTATCCCTGTTTCAGAAGACGATAGAATTAAGGTCAACATTGATAAGGTTAGTAAAGAGCCCCAGCTGAAAGACTGGGAGGATAAAGAGGGAGTATGGATGTGGGAATTCATGCTGGAACCTGAGGGGAAAAATGAAATTAGTATTATTTATTCCATTGTTCATCCCAGAGATATGAAAATTATAGGTTTACCATAGCATTAGCATAATTAGAATATTTTTTGGAAGCTAAAGAATTTTAATATTTGATTAAAAGGTTAAAATAATCAAATTGCTTATTCATTGATTATCTCAATCAATTCTTCTTTAACCATATTATATTTTCTTTTGAATTGTTCTTCCAATTGATTCAGTTTTTGTTTTAACTGTTGGTTCTGTTCCAATGCTTCTTCTAAACTCAGCTGTTTTACAACAATTTGATTACCTTGTTGTACTGTCTGCAATCTTTTTTGAGGGTCTTTTTCTAGCTCTTCTCTTAAATTTTTCAATACCTGTTCTTTGTTTTTTTGGAATTCATCCTGTATATTTTTTAGTTGTTCAAGATAAAGTTCAATATTTGCTGATTGATTATTTTTTTTCAAATTTTCAATGGCCAGTATGCCATCTTTTCTTTTTTTAACTTCGTAATCATTGCTTTGAAAAGTTAAAGATTGAAGAAAATTATTTTGTGCCATTACTAAAAATTGATTTGAAACATCTTTTAAATGTTTCCACAAATCATCTGATTCAATCTGATCTTTGTAATATTTGGCTAGAATATTATCAATTTTTTCTTGTTGTTTGATTTTATTCATTTCCTGTGGACTTAATTTATCAATATTATTTGATTTTTCCAGAGCTATCTCTAGTGCTGATTTAATGTATGCCAAAACTACCTCCTTTTAAATAGGTCGAAAAAACGATCCTGGTATATTTCAAACAAACCCCATCTGTCCAATTCATTTTTTAAATCTTTGGGTTCCATTTCACCTTTTCTAACCATGTCAAACATGGATTCAATTTCCTTCTTTGCCACAAGTGGAATGCCTTGCTTGTCCCTTGATACGACCTGTTGTCCAAATTGGTTGTAGGAAATTAACCCTTTTTTTCTAAGTTCAGGAAAGTGGGATTGCCTGGCACTTCTAGTCATCATATCAAGAATGAATTTTGAAAGTGAAATATCCCACAAATCTCCTACACCTTTAATAATAGCAGCTAAATTATCATCTTTTTTGTCGATATCTTTTGCTATTTTATCAGCAACAGATTCTAAATTACCGGTGACAAAATTCATTGAATCAATTTCTCTTTTAAATTGGAAACGATATAATATACTAGCTATATCCGGCATGTCATTAGCTAATGATGAAAAGGCTTTTCTCGCCTCTTCACTAAAACCCTCTATCCTGAGTATATAGCCTGGTGTTAAAAGCTGAGGCGGAAACCAGCTTACTTTTCCCTCTCTAACGACCGTTTCAGTAACGCCATTGGTAAATTCCTGGTAAACCGGTTCAGTTAAAACATGATAATGAACTTCCGATGAACCAAAAGAAGAAAGTAACTGTTTTGGCCATTTCAATATTTTAGAATTTTCAAAAGCATATTGTATTCTCTTATCCATATCATCAAATTCCTTCATCATCTTGTGATACAACTCAACGGAGGAATAGATTATACTAATTATATTAAACTTAAAATTATCTCTATCCTCAATTACAACATTTTAGTTAATTATTTAAAAAATACAAATATTTATACATATTAAATACTGCACCTGCATAGCAGGTGGTTTTAAGAACCTCTAAAAGAGGTTTAACTTTTTACCACTTTTTAGCTCTTTTTCTTTCGATTTTTTATTTATACTTTAGCTATAATATTTCTAAGTAATATAACTTCCAACTTTGGACTTCAGGTGAAAAATTGTCATCTAGCTTATCTTAATCTTTTTATGGTAAAACCATTTATTTAACCATTAAATAAAATATACAATATCATAATTCTTTTGTAAATAAAGTAATAGTGTATATAATATTATATATATAATAGAAGGATAGCAACATAATTTTAATTCAATTTAAAAGTTTAATTGCTGATAAATAGTATAAAAAATGAGGTGTTCGCTATAAGGAAAATAATTGTTGAACAATAATCGTCATTTATAAAAACAAAGAAGAGGAGTGTTATGTCAAAATTATTAGTACGCGTTGATGGTTCCTGTATTCCTAATCCCGGTAAAATGGCTATTGGTATTGTTATTTATCAGGATGGTAATTTGCTTAAAAAAGTTAATGAAATTATTGGCAGGGGAACCAATAATATTGCCGAATACCGTGCTGTTATCAAGGGGTTAGAGGAAATTAAAAATATACCTGCCCAAACAGTTGAATTTTATTGTGACAGCCAATTGGTTGTTAAACAATTAAACAAACAGTTCAAGGTAAAGGACAAAAAAATTATTCTGCTATATCAGAGAATAAAGGAATTATTGAATGAGATTAAATCCCCGGTATTTTTTATTTGGAACCGAAGAGAAGAAAATCAACTAGCTGATAATTTGGCGAGGAAATTATTGATTCAGGAAGAGCAGAATAACAGGGCTGTAGCCTCAAAAGATTTAAGCGTTTCTAAAGAAGGAAATGTTTTTTTAGTTAAAAGTCAGAAAAGTAATAAAACATACCATGTGAATCTGGATATCCCCGAATGTGATTGTTATGATTTCCAAAATCACTGTCAAAAATGGAACTTGGAATGCAAACATATTGTAGCTGCTCGCAAGTACTCCCAGGATAGAGAAAAGCAAATAAATAAGAGGGGTGATAAAAAAATTAATGTATTGATATTAAGCAAAATGGTTAATCGGGAAAATTGGCTGGAAATGTTAAATAAGTTCAATGATAAGGATAATTTGCCCCTTAATTTTGTCTTTTTAACACCGGAGGAAAGTCATTCTGATAAGCAAATAACCCAAGCGGATGTTATTGTAGGTGGTGAATTAACTGAATCTAATCTTGAAGTGGCAAAAAATCTCAAACTTTTTCAAATACCCTTTGCGGGAGTAGATAAACAAAATTTAGAGGTTTTTAAGAAATTTCCCAATATTGCCGTATGTAATACCCATGGAAATAACCATGCTGTTTCGGAACACGCCATTTGCCTGTTATTAGCGCTTGCAAAGAATTTAGTCAATAATGACCGAGATTTAAGAGTGGGAAAATGGCATGGTTTTATTAGCAAAGAGCCGACAATACAAGTTTATGGGAGAAACTTGGGAATTATTGGTCTGGGTTTAATAGGTCAGGAAATTGCTAAAAAGGCAAAATCTTTCGGTATGAATATCTATGCTATTAAACGCTCATTTAAAAAAGAAGAACAACTGGATAAAAAATATGGATTAACGTTTTTAGGCAATAATGAACAGTTAGAATATGTTATCAAGAACTCTGATTTTATTATCATAGCTGTGCCTCTTACCAGTAAAACCGAAAACATGATTGATGAAAAAATGTTAAGAATAATGAAAGGTAAATACCTTATTAATATTGGCAGGGGAAAAGTTATTAATGAAAAAGCTCTATATCAAAATTTAAAAAACAAAAAATTGGCTGGCGCAGCAATTGATACCTGGTATCAATATCCTGATAAGAAACATCCGGAAAGATTTCCCAGCAAATATGCCTTTCATGAATTGCCTAATGTCATTATGACACCACATAATGCCGGTTACAGTGATAAGGCTATTGAAGAAAACATTCTATCTGTTTATAAAAATATTGTCAGGGTATTTTATGGAGAGGAACCAACAGATAAGGTTGATATTTCAGAGGGCTATTAGTTATCAGTAAACCAGCCACCCGCTTTGCATGTGCGTATGCGGTATTTACTGCAAGAAATAATTGCGGGTCTTTCGAACTTTTTTCTACTTTCAAGATTGATTAGAAATTCGAAAGACCCGTTCTTATCTAAAACCTTTAATTATTCATCAACAGTTAGTTGATTGATATACTTGATGTATTCGTTATCAGGTGAGAGTAAAATAGTGGTATTATCACTAAAACTGTTTTCATAGGATTCCAGTGTTCTTAAGAACTGGTAAAATTCCGGGTCCTGGTTAAAGCTCTCGGCATAGATTCTGATTGATTCGGCTTCTCCTTCACCCTGCAGCTGTTGGGCTTCTTTATAAGCTTCAGCTAAAATAACAGTCTTTTCTCTCTCGGTTTCCGCGATAATTTTTGCAGACTCTTCTTTACCCTCTGCACGATATTGTTTAGCAATTCTTTCCCGCTCTGCTTCCATCCTGGCAAAGATATTCTGTTCATTTTCAGGAGGAAGATCAGCTCGTTTTATCCTGACATCAACAATATTAATCCCATATTCCATAGATTTTTCGTTGCTTCGCTCGGTGACTGTTTTCATAATCTCGGTTCTTTTTTGGGAAACAATTTCACTCATGTCAAATTTTCCCAAATCTACCCTGAGTTCAGAATAGATAACATCATCCAAGCGGGCTTGGGCTCCGTTAACATTACTTACTGTTTGCAGGAAAAGCAATGGGTCCTCAATTTTCCAACGAGCATAGTTGTCAAGAATCAGGGTTTTCTTATCACGGGTAATAATCTCAGTTGGTTGTGCATCATAAATAAGTAGTCTTCCTTCGAATAAAACCACATTTTGAATGAATGGTATTTTAAAGTATAACCCTGCTTCCTGAATTGCCTTTATCGGTTTACCAAATTGTAGGACAATAGCTTGTTTAGTCTCATCAACAACATAGAGGGAAAAATTAGCAATTAGGATTAACAGGATTAAGATAACTAAAAATAAATTCTTTTTCATTATTGAACAACCTCCTTCCCTGGTGCTTCCTGCCATGATTGTTCATTAAGGGGTAAAAATTTCAGTAAACTTTCATCATCACTGTTTTCCATGATAAATTTTTTCATACCAGGTAAAATTGATTCCATGGTTTCAATATACAAGCGATACTTGGTTACCTCTTTCCCTTTTTGGTATTCTTTTAGAATCTGGTTAAATTTTGCCACATCACCTTCAGCTTTTCTAATTCTCTCGATTTTATAACCTTCTGCTTTTTTAGTAATCTCTACGGCTTCTCCTCTTGCATCAGGGATGACATCATTATAGTAACCCTCTGCTTCATTAATGAATTTACTTTTATCTTCTTTTGCGCTTGCTACATCTTTGAAGGCAGCAGATACTTCTTCCGGCGGATTAACATCCTGGAGTTGAACTGCGATGACCACGATTCCTGATTGATAGGAATCCAGTAATTCCTGGATAAGCAGCTTTGTCTCTTCCTGAATTTCGTATTTTCCTTCTGTTAGGGCATCATCAATTTTCCGGCTCCCGATAACCTGTCTTAAGGCCGCTTCGGCAGCATTTTTAACTGTTTGTTCCGGTTCGATGATATTAAAGAGATAGTCGGCAGCATTTTTTATCCTGTATTGTACAATGGATTCAGCACTAACGATATTTTCGTCTCCTGTTAGCATAAGCGCTTCTTCGGAAACATCCACATATCCGCTTCGAGCAGTTCTAAAACCAATTTCAATTCGCTTCACTTCTGTAACCGAAGGAGTAACAGCTGATTCAAAGGGGTAGGGTAAATGATAATTCAAGCCAGGGCTGTCCATTCTGGTGAATTTCCCAAAACGCCTGATTACACCTTGTTCATCGGGTTGTACAATATAAATACCGGTAGCAAGGTATAAAACAATAATAAGTAAACCCAGTAATTTTATTATCCCTTTACCAAATTTTATTGTTGATAATTTTTCTGTTATATTGGTGATTTTATCAGAAGTATCATTCTGAAAATCTGGCATATTATTCTCCTTTCTTTTATTATGTATTTAATTAATATTATTTTTATAATAAGTAATCTTCACCGAATATAGCATTAATTGTTAATTTACTCAAATATTTTTATAATATCGTTTTAATATCTTGGAAGTTTAACTAATATATAGTTATCTTAAAAAGATACAAGATTGTCTAAAATTGTTAAGCAGTGATTGCAATCAGCTTATAACAACTATATAATAAAACAATGTAAGTTAGAATTATATCTAACAACTATAGGAATATATTGAAAGATTGAAAGGAGAATTGCATGTCTTTAGTAACGAGTAAGGAAATATTAATTGATGCACAGAAAAATCATTATGCTGTTGGCGCCTTTAATGCAAATAATATGGAGATTGTACAGGCAATCATTGAAACCGCAGAAGAGGAAAGAGCTCCGGTTATTGTACAGGCTTCTCAAGGAGCAATCAAATATGCCGGATTAGAGATGATTGTCAGTATGGTTAAAACGATGGCTGAAAAAGCAACCATACCTGTTGTATTGCATTTGGATCATGGAACTGATTATTATCAAAATATTCTTTGTTTGCGTGCAGGCTTTACATCATTAATGTTCGATGGTTCCAAACTGTCATTTGATGAAAATGTTGCAATGACTAAAAAAGTAGTGGAAATGGCTCATGTTTGTAATGTACCTGTAGAAGCTGAAATTGGGCAAATAGGGAAAATGGATTCCAGTGATGAGCCGGGAGTAGCTCGTGAAAGAATCAAGGAATATATGGCAGAGCCGGAAGAAGCCGAAAGATTTGTAAAAATGACGGAAATTGATTCACTGGCAGCAGCGGTTGGAACAATACACGGATGTAAGGAACAAATTGCTCAATTGGATATACCCCGAATTGAAAAGATAAGAGATTTAACTGGAGTTCCATTAGTCTTACATGGAGCATCCGGGGCTAGTGATGAAGAAATTAGGAAAGGAATTGCGGCAGGGATTAGCAAAGTAAATATTGATACCCGAATTCGCATGTTTTTTACCAAAGCAACTAGAGAATTCCTTGCCCAAAATGCTGATGAAATTGATCCCAGAAAAATGCTGGCTCCTGCCAAAGAAGCTGCCAAAGAAGTTATTAGAGGTCGTATTAGAATATTAGGATCAAACAACCAGGCCTAATAATATTTACAAAAAGGTCAGCAAAAAAATATTTTGGAGGTGAGTGATGTCAAAAAGAATTGGAATTTTAACAGGCGGAGGAGACTGTTGTGGTTTGAATCCCGCCATTCGTGGAGCTGTTTATCGTGCTTATGACTATAATTATGAAGTTTTTGGTATTCGAGATGGTTGGAGAGGATTAATTGATGGGAATCTCTTTAGGATACATTTACAGGATGTGGAAGAATTAATAGATAAAGCAGGTACTTTTCTAGGAACATCCCGGACCAATCCATTTAAATTAGAAGATGGTGTTAAAAGAGTCTTGAATACGATTAACAATTATGGCTTGGATGCTATTCTGGCCATGGGAGGCGAGGATACTCTTGGTGTTGCAAATAAATTATTTAAAGAAAAAGAAGTGAAGGTGGTTGGTGTCCCCAAAACTATGGATAATGATTTATCCGCTACAGATTTTACCTTTGGATTTGATAGTTCGGTTACTCGTGCCGTGGAGGCCATGAAAAGTTTGGAAGATACTGGAAAATCACACCATCGTGTCATGATATTGGAAGTTATGGGTCGGCATGCTGGCTGGGTAGCTCTTTATACCGGTCTTTCATCAGGGGCAGACTGGATACTTGTTCCCGAAGAGACCCCGGATATTGAAGGTATGTGTAAGCAATTACAACGTGTTTACTCTCGAAAAAAATATGCATTAGTTGTAGCTTCCGAAGGAGTTGAGTTGCCTGGAGCTGGTGAAGGAGAAGAAGAGCTGGATCAATTTGGACACATGATACTGAAAAAAAGGGAAATTGGTCAATCATTAGGGGATATCATTAGTGAAAAAACTGGTATAGAAACCAGGCATGCCGTTATCGGACATATGCAGAGGGGTGGTATTCCGACTGTCTTTGACCGAATGTTAGGTTTACGTACTGGAGTCAAAGCTGTGGAATTGATTGAACAACAGAAATTTGGCAATTTGGCTGCTATGAAGGGAAATGAGATTATTGCTATACCCCTGGAAGATGCAACAAGCGAGATTAAAACAGTTGATAAGAAATGGCTTGACCTGGCAAAGATTTTCTTTAAATAGTTATTCGGAAAAACAACTTTCGAAAAAATCAGGAATTTAAGTAATAATACATGTAAAAATAACAAAAAATTGTGATAGTATTAATATAGAGAATAGAATAATGGGAAGTCGAACAGGCTTTCCATTTTTTTAGAAATTTGAGAGTCAATTATTATGTCAGAAAATAAGAATTTTGTTCATCTTCATGTCCATTCTGAATTTAGTCTTCTCGATGGAGCATGTCGGATTAAAGATTTGGTGGCTAAAGCTAAGAAATACAATATGCCCGCATTGGCCTTAACTGATCATGGGGTTATGTATGGAGTAATACAATTTTACAAAGAAGCTGTTGCCAATCAGATTAAGCCTATTATTGGCTGTGAAGTTTATGTAGCTCCCCAGAGTAGAAAAGATAAATCAAACGGGAAAAAAGAATCGCCCAGCCACCTAATACTGCTGGTTAAAAATAAGAAAGGTTATCAGAACCTTCTCCAGTTGGTGACTAAATCCTTTCTAGAAGGGTTCTATTATAAACCTAGAATAGATAAGGAGATTTTAAAACAATATAGTGAAGGGTTGATTGGGCTTTCTGCCTGCATGAATGGGGAGATACCCCGTATGATTTTGCAGAATAACCCTACAAAAGCCCGTGAGCTTGCCATATCATATCAGAAGATATTTGGTAAAGATAATTTCTATTTAGAATTACAAAATAACACCATGCCTGAGCAAATCAAGATAAACGAGGAACTAGTTAAATTGGGCCATTCCTTAAAAATGCCATTAGTTGCTACCAATGATGTACATTATATGAATAGGGAGGATCGCGAAGCACATGATATATTGTTATGTATCCAAACAGCAACTAACCTTGATGATCCTAACAGAATGAAATTAAGCACAGATGAATTCTATTTTAATACTCCCGAAGAAATGCAACAACATTTTGCTGATATTCCCGAGGCATTGGAAAATACCATAAAAATTGCTCAAAAGTGCAATCTGGAAATCGATTTTAGGAATGCTCATTTACCGGATTTTAATATGCCTGATATGCTTACCGATAATGACTATTTACGTCAATTATGCTATGAAGGTGCTAAAAATAAATTTAAAGAAGTAGACGAGAATATTTCTAAACGATTGGATTATGAATTATCAGTTATAAAAAAAATGGGCTTTGCTACCTATTTCTTGATTGTATGGGATTTTGTTAATTATGCTAAGAATCATCGTATCATGGTTGGCCCGGGCAGAGGTTCAGCTGCCGGAAGTTTGATAGCTTACTGTCTAAATATAACCAATATTAATCCTCTGGATTATAACTTACTATTTGAGAGGTTTCTTAATCCCGACAGAATCAGTATGCCTGATTTTGATATTGATTTCAGTTATGAAGGAAGAGGAGAAGTTATTGAATATGTCAGTAAGAAATATGGGCGTGATAAAGTTTCACAGATTATTACTTTTGGAACAATGGCTGCCCGAGCTGCAATACGCGATGTAGGAAGGGCTCTGGGAATACCTTATGGACAGGTTGATAAAATTGCCAAGTTAATTCCCTTGGACCCTAAAATGACTATCGAAAAAGCCTTACAGCTTGAACCTGAACTGAAGAACAGGATGGAAAACGAGCCAAATATTAAAAAGATGATTGAGATTTCTTCAAAATTAGAAGGATTATCCCGTCACGCTTCTACCCATGCAGCCGGTGTGGTATTATCCAGAGAATCTCTAACCAATTTCGTTCCATTGCAATTAACCTCTGATGGTGAAGTATCAACACAATATGCAGCTGAGGATTTGGAATCACTGGGTTTACTAAAAATGGATTTTTTGGGACTGAGAACCTTATCCGTAATTAATAATACTTTGAGAATTATTCGAAATACTCGAGGTGAAAATATTAATATTAACGATATTCCGCTGGATGATGATGAAGTCTATAAGTTATTATCCAGAGGAGATTGCTGTGGTCTTTTTCAGTTAGAAAGCTCAGGAATGATAGACTTGGTAAAGCGGTTAGAACCCAAGAATATTGAAGATATCACCGCTCTTTTGGCTTTATTCAGACCAGGTCCACTGGGCAGTGGCATGATTGACGATTTTATAAACAGAAAAAAAGGGAAAATTGAAATAAAATATTTACATCCCAGCTTAGAACCTATTTTACGTGATACTTATGGCGTTATCGTTTATCAGGAACAGGTCATGCAGGTCGCTAGTCAATTGGCCGGTTTTTCTCTTGGCCAGGCTGATATATTAAGGAAGGCAATGGGGAAAAAAGAAAAGGAAGTGATGAAAAAACAGCATCAACTCTTTATCAGGGGTTCTGTTAAAAATAATATCGATAAACAGACTGCCAATGAAATATATGACCTTATTGCCTATTTTGCCGGATATGGATTCAATAAATCCCATAGTGTTTCCTATGCTTTTATATCTTACCAAACTGCTTATCTAAAAGCCCATTATCCTGTAGAGTATATGGCTGCACTTTTAACCAGTATTATGCAAAATACCGATAAAGTGGTTAAGTATATCAAGGAATGCCAGAATATAAATCTTAAAATATTACCTCCTGATATAAATGAAAGTTTAATTGATTTTACGGTTGTTGATCGGGAAAAAATTCGTTTTGGTTTGGCTGCCGTAAAGAATGTAGGCAGGGCTGCTATTGAAAATATTATTCAAGAAAGAACTGAAAATGGATCTTTTGTTTCTCTTTTTGATTTTTGCAAAAGAGTCGATTTAAAAACAATGAATCGAAGGGTTATTGAAAGCCTGATTAAATGTGGAGCATTTGATTCAACTGAATCAAAAAGAGCTCAGCTATTATCAGTATTAGAAAAAGCCATAAATTTAGGACATGAGATACAGAGAGAAAAAAGAAACGGTCAAACCAATCTTTTTGCCTTAATGGGCAAAGGTTCTCAATCCCAGCAACAGGATGAGATACCATTGCCGGATATTGAAGAATTTTCCGACCAGGAGCTTTTGACTATGGAGAAAGAAACCTTAGGCTTCTATCTTTCTCATCATCCCCTGGAGGACTATCAGGATAAGTTAAGACAAATTGTTACTGCAAATTCTTCCCAATTACATCAGTTTAAAGACAAAAGCAATCTTATTCTGGGAGGTATTATTACAGCCTTGAGAAAGAAGACAACCAAGAATGGAAATATGATGGCTTATTTTGTTTTAGAGGACCTGGAAGGCACTATAGATGTCATTGTTTTTCCTAAAACATATGAAGATTTTAAAGAAGCAATGACAGAAGAAAATGTGGTTGTCCTGGAAGGGCGTCTTGATGCGGCAGAGTTTAATGTTAAAATATTGGCTGAGTCGGTTATTCCAATTGACAATTATAAAATAAAAAAGTCTAAGAAGAGAAAAAATAATAATGCCAGTCATCGTTATTTGCACATAGAAGCA
>JAGYIZ010000038.1 GCA_018402425.1 Candidatus Atribacteria bacterium
TTAGGTCAACTCTTAATATTTTACCATTATAAGAATTCTTATTTGACACGATTCTTCCTCCTTATTTTTTATAATTAGTTTTATTAATTAACATCTATTTTACATTAAATTCAATATTTTATAAATAAAATTTTCTGAATTATATGTTTTGATCCACACTTAGGAAGTATCTACTTTTATTTAACTAATCAAATATTATTTAATAACTGAATCTATTTTATTTAACTAATCCAAAATAGAGGCTTGATGAAATAGAGGTAATTATAACATTGAAATATATCGTGAATTTTTGTTTTTTGGAAACTTAACTTTTCTATAAAATAACTATACCGATTTTTACTGAATAAACGGGAGAATTTTAGAATAGATAATAAATACAAAAAAAACATAAAATTATCTTTTTTTTCTATTACGTGTTGCGACATCAAACACTACTGCAGCTACAAGCACAAGGGCTCTGACAATATATTGATATGATATATCGATACCCATCAGATTCATGCCACTGGTTAATGACATCATTACAAAAGCACCGACAACAGATCCGGTAACCTTCCCAATTCCACCGGATGGTGAAGCGCCTCCTACAAAAGCAGCAGCTATTGCATCAAGTTCAAATAAAGTGCCTGCTGTCGTAGTTGCTGATTTAAAACGGGAAGCATATAATATGCCTGACAATGCGGCCATTATCCCCATTGAACAGAATACTATATATGTTATTCTCTTTACACTAATTCCGGTCAGTTGGGCAGCCTCAGGATTACCGCCAACCGCATAAATATGCCTGCCAAGATTAGTCCTGGCCATAATAAAATGATATATCAAAACCACAACGATCACAATTACTGCAGTCCATGATAATCCTCTATAACCTGATAATATCCAGGCGATGACCCCGATTAAAGCTGACATAAGAATCAATTTTAAAATAAAAAAGTGTAATGGAAAAACCTTAAAGTTGTGGTACAGCATTCTGTTGCGTCTCTTTATTGCACTTATAATATAAAATATAATTACCAGGATTCCGAGTGCAAGCGTCATTTTATGTACTCCTGCCAGGATTCCTATATCAAGAATATAAGGAATATCAGGGATATAACCATTCCCTATAGCATTAAAACCATTATTGGTAATAACAATCGTACCTCTATGCATAGTTACCAGTTGCAATGCCCCTCTGTAACCCAACCAGCCTGCAAGTGTTGCTACAAAGGCCGGAATTTTCATCTGCCCTACCAGGAAACCGGTCAAAAATCCTGCCATGGCTCCTAAAATGACTATCAAAACAATACTGACGGGAGCAGACATGTGCCAGAATTCCATAGCAGTTGCTACTACTGCACCCAAAAAACCTGAAAGATAACCAACAGACAGGTCAATATGAGAAATGATGATTACCAACGTCATACCTATTGCCAATACTGCTATATAACCGGTCTGGTTTATTAAATTGCTTATATTTCTTGATGAAAGAAAAATACCTTTTGTGGTAATAGTAAAAATTATCATAATAACCAACAAGGCAATATACATACCCCATTCACGGATATTTTCTTGAAATAGCCTATTCGCATCTCTAATTAATGTGCTTTCTTCAGACTTATTTGCCCTTGCCATTAGCCTGCTTGCCTCCTTCTTCAGCAAAATCGTCACGTGCACCCACAATGTATGCAACTACATGTTCCCGAAAAGTATCAATATCACCGGTGACTTTTGTATCACAAACCTTACGTCCCTGGCGCAGAACCATCATTCGGTCACTTACCTGGTATATATCTTCTATTCGGTGACTTATTATAATAATTGAATTACCCTGTGCTTTTAGTTCTTTCACCAAATCAAGAACTTTTTCAATTGCTGCTACACTCAATGCAGCTGTTGGTTCATCCATTATAGTCACTTTGGCATCAAAAGCAGTTGCACGCGCAATAGCTATCGCTTGCCTTTGGCCACCGGAAAGACTTTCAACCCTTAAACGAACGGAAGAAATATCAATTTTAAGCCTATCTATAAGACGTTCTGTTTCTTTCTCCATGAAGTGCTCATCTAACACACCAATTGGGCCCAATCGCAAGTTCATCTTTTCTCTCCCCATAAAAACATTTGCAACTACATCTAAATTATTGGCAAGTGCCAGATCCTGGTATACCATCTCAATGCCCTGCTGATGTGCATCCTGAGAACTTGCCATATGTATTTTCTTGCCTTCCACAAATATTTCCCCTTCATCGGGAATATAAGCCCCACTGAGAATCTTCATCAAAGTAGACTTTCCAGCTGCATTATCACCAACCAATCCCAGTACCTCGTTATGATGCAATACCAAATCTACTCCTTTTAATGCCTGTACACCGCCAAAATTTTTTTTAATATTACGCATCTGCACAACTGGTACTTTTTCAGCCATAGGTTTCCTCTCTTTATATAAAAAATATAAAATTATGATTAAATAAAACCTATTTATTCTAATATTTTTATATTTATGATTATCTATAATTTATTTTACAAATGAAAGTTAAAAGGAAGCGAAGTGAATTATTTTAATCAGCTCGAAAATATTCACTTCGCTCACATTACTGGTTTCAAGCAAAACTATAATCTTGTTTGTTTAATTAAATTCTAAATTTCTCTAGTCTAAGCCAGTAAACTCAGAAGCGTCCCAGTAACCAGAATCAATTATTGCCTCTTTTACATTACTCTCATCTACTGCAATAACTTTGGAAGGTTTGGCTGGAACATCGATTCTTCCGTTATTGTAGGTATGAGTGGCCTCAGGAACTCCGCCTTCAAGGTATCTTACAGCAGCATCACTGGCGTCTTTGACTAAAGTCCTCACGTCTTTCAAAACTGTCATTGACTGTTTGCCATCAATAATGTACTGTATTGAAGGTATTTCAGCGTCCTGACCAGTGCTAACATAACTAGTTACATCCTTATCATCAGCAAACGCATCTGAAATAGCTCTGGAAGTTCCGTCATTGGGTGCCAGTATAAATACATCTCCCTTATCTTCAGGACCAGCCATGGTTAAATTAGCTTCAGTAAGATTTTTCGCAGTTGTAAAGTCCCATTCGGTAGTAATCTGACCAAGGATTTCTCCCATTTCTGCACGGGTCAACTGAGCCTTGTCCTGTAAATCAATTGCTTTGCTTGAGTTCTTAATTACAAAAGTACCATCAGCAATCTTGGGTTGAAGAACATTCCAGGCACCTTCAAAAAAGAGGAAAGAATTATTATCGGTAGCTGCACCGGCATACAGGTAAAGTGGGTTTCCGGTTCCGGTAGCTTTATCAACCAAGTACTGTCCTTGAGCCTCCCCAACAGCAATGCTGTCAAAGGTTACATAATAATCGACTGATTCGGTTTCAAGAATTAATCGGTCATAAGAAATAACCTTTAAACCGGCTTCTTTTGCTTCATCTGCAGAAGCGGCAGCAGCAGTAGCGTCATGGGGACAAATAATAAGAATTTTTGCACCTTTTGTAACCAATGCCTCAACATTTTCTTTTTCCCTTGCGGAAGAACCCTGACTGAAAAGAATCTCAGCACTATAACCGGCAGTTTTAAGAGCCTCATTAAAACGCGCCTCGTCCTGTATCCATCTAGGTTCATCCTTAGTAGGAAGAACAATACCGACTTCTACTGGCTGGGCAAACGAATAACTTACTACTGAAAAAACAAATAGCAGAACTAAAATCCATAAAATTGACTTTTTCATTTTCTTTTTTCTCCTTTTTAAATTTATTAATTGTTT
Organism: Candidatus Atribacteria bacterium; assembly: GCA_018402425.1. GTDB lineage: Bacteria > Atribacterota > Phoenicimicrobiia > Phoenicimicrobiales > Stramentimicrobiaceae > Oleincola > Oleincola secundus. The sequence continues at coordinate 3,755 of JAGYIZ010000038.1, forward strand.
GTTGGTATTAATGTTTGATTATTAGTACTTAAACACATCACCGCCTTTCTTCTTTTATAATAATTTATAATAAATTGTTAAAAGCAAACCCCCTATTTATCATATATTTCCATACTTTTAATGTCAAATTTTTGTCCACTTTTCGTTTGATCTATTACTCTTTAAAATTGCTTCTATAAAAGAAAGTCCTGTTATTCCCTCTTCTATGCCGGGAAAATCCCATCCACTTTCTCCCCCCGGACATGGAAATTGATTATTTCTTATACAGCGTATGGCTTTAAAAACAGCAGAATATATATTTGCAAATGCACAGATAAAACCTTCTGGGTGTCCTGGTGGAAAATTAGATGCCTTTAGGGCATCTTTGCTTAATGCAGAAATACCTTTTTTGAATATAGTGCTGGTACCGTCTGAATTCATCATTTCCAGTACTTCTGGAAATTCCTGATCCCAGGATAGACCAGCCTTATCTCCGTATATCTTTATTCGCAGAGCATTCCCTTCTCCAGTTGAAACCTGAGAAGCATGAAGGAGCCCATTGACCATATTATTATTGAATTTAATAAGCACAGTACCATTATCTTCAAGTTGATTCCCCGGTATAGCAGAATTAAGATCTGCACATATTTTCTCTGGAGTCAATCCGGTAATAGTTTGAACAAGATTTAAGGCATGAATCCCGATATCTATCATAGTACAGGAAGGACCGGAAATAGCAGGGTTAAGATGCCATGTTTTAAATGCTTGAGGATCATTAATAAGAGGAGAAAGCCATCCCTGAGTATAGCTAACCAGGATACTGATTATTTTCCCGATTTTTCCGGAATTAACCAAATCCCTGGCTTGCTTAATCATGGGATATCCGGTATAGCCGTGTGTCAGCGCAAATACCATCCCTGACTTTTCTTGACTGGCCTTTATTTCAATTGCTTGCGAAAGCGAAATTGCCATAGGCTTATCTGAAATGACATGGAATCCTGCTTCCAGAAATGCTCTTGTCATACTGTGATGTGAGGAATTAGGAGTTGCAATTATAACAAAGTCAATTCTTTCTTCGGCAGGAAGATTATTTTCCTTTTCAATCATCTCAGCATAATCATTATATATTCTGTCCCTTTCAATTCCCAGTTCCAGACCACGCTGTAGGCATCTGTCAGGGTCACTTGAAAACACACCAGCCTTAAATTCTGCTTCATTACGAAGAATAGCCGCAGCTCTATGTGCAAATCCAATAAAGGAATTTTTCCCTGCTCCAATTATTCCTCCAAATAGCTTACCCATCATAATCCTCCTTAGATAAAACTACTCAAGGTTAATAATTTCACAAATTTATCTTATGCATCTTCACCTAAAATAATTGCTTTGAACATTACTTCTTCTTCCACGCTACTGTCTTCTCTTACAAAAGTGCTCCAACTTTTTCTAAATCAAAAATTTTTTTCTTACTTCTACTGACTAATATTCTATATTTATTATTTTGACATAAAAAAAGTATTTTTTCTACCCTGAATATATCTAAACATATCAAAAAATTTTGTTTTTCGGTTAAATAAAAGAACAAAAAGTTAATTAAACACTCGTAATTAGCTTTTTTTAAATCCCGAAACTGCAAATTGACTATAGTATAAATCAGCGTAAAAACCATTCTTTTTTAACAGCTCCCTATGAGTTCCCTTTTCAATAATATCCCCTTTATCCATAACCAGAATCGAATCTGCTCTCTGAATAATTTTTCTTTTCTTTGTAAAGCAACAAAATTATCTTGGTGGGAAAAATAATAAACTTAAAACCTCCGTTCCCGGACGGGATAGAACTACTGAGAGGGTCAATTCACGTAAAAACATGGTAGCCATAAGAATCCATGCAGAGACAATACCCGGAACCAGCAATGGCACAATAATTCTCCACATAGTGGTCAGAGGCGGGTCCGTAAACCATAGAAGATTCCTCAAGGTGTTTATATATCTGCACAAAAACTGCTTAAGGGGCGAATACCATTTTGCTTTCTTGAGCTCAATTACTGTTGGACTCTCAGGTGTCTCTATGATTCTTCTGATATGATTCTGTTCCTGATAAAGCTTAAATACAAAAGGTCCCATGAGTAGTATGAAAAATACCGTAAACTGAACTGCTATTCGTCAGCCAAGGATTTTTAAATATTTTCTTTTCTTATAGATAATTTGTCTTTTTATAGAAAATTAAGATAATAGCGCTGTACTGATTCATTAAGTAATAATTTTAATAAAATTTTATTCAAAAATCTTAGTAATCTCATCTTTTGCAGAAAAATTCAAGTCTGCAAGATTTCCACTACTTAACATCTTAATACCAAAACTTTTCTCTTTTATTTTTCCTATCAGAGAACTTTTTATTCCATTTCTGTTCAAAATTGCAATAATATTATTTGCATTATTTTGAGGAGCAACAATCAGCAAAGCTCCAGAAGCAATCGTTCTCAGGGGGTCCAAATTATATTCCTTACAAAGTATCCGGGATTCTTCCAAAATCGTAATTTCTTCCCTCTCAATCATAAGACCAACCTGTGAGGCGGCAGCAATCTCATAAAGACCGGCAGATATTCCTCCTTCTGTCGGATCGTGCATTGCATGAACATTTATTTTGTTTGCTAATAAGGCATCTTCCACCACCGAAAGACCAGGCTTATAAATAAAGTCCTTACATTTTTGAATAAAGCTATTTTGATATCCTCTTTTTTTCAATTCTTCCTGTTTCTCTCTGGCAATGATAGAGGTCCCTTCGATAACAATACCTTTTGTTAAAATAATTACATCTCCCGGCTTTGCCCCAGATGTAGAAACCAGCTTATCCTTCTCGACCTCACCCAGCATAGAGCCTACTATAATTGGGCGGTCTAAATTATAGCTAATCTCCGTGTGGCCTCCTATAACCATTATATTCAATTTATTACAAGCATCATATATTTGAGAAAAAATCTTATCGATAAGCGCTTCGGTTGTTTTTTTCTCTGGCAAGAGAATGGTGGCTTGAAACCATTTTGGTGCAGCTCCTCTTGTGGCAATATCATTAGCATTAACCTGCACAACATACCAGCCTATTTCCTCTGTTGCAAAAGTTATAGGATCTGTTTTAACAACTAAATACCGGTCCTGATATTCAATGACAGCGGCATCTTCTCCGAGTTTAGGTCCAATTATTACCCGGGAATCCGACTTGCTTTGATACTTTTTCAACATTTTGTCGAGCAGAGAAAAATCTAATTTTCCCAATGGTAACCATGATTTTGAGTCAGGTCTTGAATTATCAGTTTTTTTCCTCATTTTCCACTCTTTTGATTGCTATATTGACTGTAGTATAAAGGATAACAATATATTTGGCAATTTCTTTGAGGGTATACTTGTTCTTCTGATTTTCAGTTATTATTGAAGATTAGTGAGCCATAATATCTTAACTGCCTCATATGTAGGCATCGATTTTAAAAGTTACATTCAATAAAAAAAAGAAGAAAAGAAGAAAGAAAATAGTTAAATGATAATATTTTTTCATATGCCCTATATGCTGATAATTATTCCATCAATAAATAGATTATACAAAAAAGCCTTTGTATATTTTGTATTGACCAGATTTTGACTAATCTAATTGATATAGAATATTATTGCTTATTATTGGATTTTCTTACAATATACCAAGGCTTAACGGGTTTTACTGTTTTGATTTGGATAATTTGCCCGGAATGAGGTGCTACTTCTATTTCTTCATTCTCGTCATCCCACATTTTTTCAATTTTCTGGCTAAAATAATCATCATCCGGACCAAATATTTCAACTTCATCGCCTGCAAACATCCTGTTTTTCTGTTCTATGGTTGCTATCTGGTTTTCAGTATTATAATCAAGTACCAATCCGGTAAAATCATAACTCTGAATATATTTTGTACTATCATATCTTTGTTCATTTCCATCCGGTTTACCAAAGTAAAATCCGGTAGTATAGTTTCTGTTGCTTACTTTTTTAACTTCATCTAAATACTTTTTATCAAAATTATATTTATCCGGGTTTAAGAAATATTGGTCAATCTGATTTCGATAAGCTTTAACCACGGCTGCTACATAATATGCGCCCTTCATTCTCCCTTCAATTTTGAAAGCAGAAATTCCTGCATCTATCAACAAAGGCAGGTGCTCTATCATGCATAAATCTTTGGAATTAAAAATATAAGTTCCTTTTTCATCTTCATATACCGGTAAATATTTTCCCGGCCTGATTTCTTCCATAAGATAATATTTCCATCTGCATGAATGTGCACAATCCCCCCTGTTGGCATCTCTGCTTATCAAGTAATTGCTCAAAAGGCATCTTCCCGAATAAGAAATACACATAGCCCCATGGACAAAAGTTTCCATCTTTATATCAGGAGGAGATTTTTTAATAATTTCTTTTATCTCTTCTAATGACAATTCCCGGGCTAATATTATCCTATTAACTCCCTGTTCATACCAAAAATTTACCGAGGCATAATTAGTAGTATTAGCCTGGGTACTTAAATGAATCTCTACTTCTGGTATAATACTCTTCACTAGGCTAAGTATCCCCGGATCCGAAACAATTACTGCATCTAATTTTAATTCCTTTAGCTTACCCAAATACTCGGGTAATCCCTCTAAGTCTTCATTGTGAGGTATTATATTAAGGGTCAGATAAACTCTTTTACCTCTATCATGAGCAAACTTTATCCCTTCTGCCAGTTGCTGCAAGGTAAAATTTTTTGCTCTTGCTCTTAATCCAAAACCCTCACCGCCTAAATATACGGCATCTGCACCATAAATAATGGCAATTTTTAAATTTTCTAAATTACCAGCCGGGGCTAATAACTCCGGTTTATTCATTTAACTCTCCTTCTATTCCCATTTTCTTTGTCCAATCCGAATTAGAAATCTAAAAAAATTCATTTTTGCTGATTTCTAGATATCAATAAATAATTATATCACACGAAATTATTTTTAATCAGCATTGAACAGGTTTTTCCGCTCTAAATTGTTAAAAAAATATGACCTTACCCAATTTTTATAATATAATTATGAAAGTGTAGTTAATTCAAAAATGGAAAGTAACGGTGATCTAATTGAAAAACTTAAAATTTAAAATTAAGATATTTTCTATTATTTTTTTGGCAATATTGTTCTTTGGTACGATAGGTTTCTCTATATTAGAAAATATTCCTCTTACTGATTCTTTTTATTTCATCATTACCACAATTTCCACTGTAGGATATGGAGATGTCCACCCCATAACTGGGGGCGGGAAAATAATAGCTATCCTGATAATTATCCTGGGAGTTGGTGCCTTTCTGGGGGTCATCGCAAATTCACTGGAAATTATGCTAAGTATTAGAGAAAAAAACCATAGAAATGAAAAAATCAATATGATTATCGGTGCTTTCTTCAGTGAGGCTGGCACTGATTTGATTACCTATCTCTCGGGATTTGATCAATCCCTTCATAAAATAAGAAAACAACTTGTCATGAATAATGATTGCAGCAACAAAAACTTTAATTTAATCAGAAGAAAACTAAAAAAATACCACTATAAAATTGATATTGATAAATCAGCATTGCCTGAGTTGAGGAAATTTTTTATTGAGAGAAAAGATTTTTTACTTCGCTTAATGGAAAATCCATATATACTGGAACATGAATCTTTTGCAGAACTATTGATGGCAGTATTTCATCTAGCGGAAGAATTGGAACATCGCAATAGAATCAGCCAACTACCGGAAGAGGACCTGGATCATTTAACCAAAGACATTGAAAGAGTATATACACTTCTTATCCATCAATGGCTTGATTATATGCAACATCTAAAAAAGAATTACCCTTACCTTTTCTCTCTGGCAATTCGGATTAATCCCTTTGATCCAAATGCGTCTGCTATTGTATGCAAAGAATAAATCAATCATCCTTCTTTTTATTTAATGCTGCTTCCGCCACGCAATATAAACCCTCTCCTGCCCTGGTTGGTACAAAACATCGGTTGCAATAAATACAAGTAGCCTTTCTTGTATCTCCCGATTGCCAGCGCTTGATTAACTGTGGCTCTCTGATTAAAGGCCTACAAATAGCGATATAATCTGCCAATTCATCTTCAACCAATTTACGGGCTATCTGATAAGAAAGGATTCCCCCTACTAATATCAAAGGAACATTTATACTCTTTTTATATAATTTTGCAGCAGCAAGATAATATACCTCGTCTTCTTCCCTATTAATTTTACCTATTCTTGATGAAGAATATTTACCTATTGAATTACCTCCACTTAATTCTATTGCATCAATTCCATCTTTTTCCAGTAATGCTGATACTTTTATCATCTGTTCAGGAGTAAAACCACCCTCTAAGAAATCATCTGAATTTAACTTTATTGTAACTATGAATTTTGCACCTAATTCCCTCTTGATTGAATTTAAAATCTCTAATACGATACGAGCCCGATTTTCAATGCTATTGCCATATTCATCTTTTCTTCTATTAAAAAATGGGGAAAGAAATTGATTCAATAAAAAGCCATGAGCTCCATGTAGTTGAACACCATCAAAACTAGCTTTTTTTGCCCTTCTTGCAGCATCTGTAAAATCTCTAACAGTCTGCTTTATTTCAGTAATGGTCATCACTACATGAACCATCCGGATTAGCCAATCCTTCCCAGGTTGCACTACGTACAAATCTATTTTTTAACTCAATTTGGTTAATCTTTGTTTTTTCGAATAACTGTTTCATTGTTTATCTCTAATCCTTCCTAAGTAAAAAATTAAATTACCTTGTTTAAAAATAATAAAAGAGAGTTCTGACCAATCCAGCGGGGCAGCAATAGAAATTTTCTATTTTGGGATTTTATAACACTTCTTGTCAAGTGTCTTTTTAATCATAGTCTATGTTGGATTATCCTTTGAACAAATTGAAATTCAGCTTTACTAGAATCCCATTATTACCCCGCTGGCAATATTTTCAGAATGGTCAGAAACTCGTTCCAGATTCATTATAATTTCTAAGTAAATGGGTCCTGCTTCCGGCTTGCATATTCCTTCCTTTAATCTGCTATGATGAGTTGTCCTTAAATGGTCTCCCATACTATTAACCTCTTTTTCCAAAGACAATGTCTTTTGAGCAATTTCCTGACTATCCTTTTCCAGGGCTTCGATAGAAGCAGAGAAAGAATCAATTGCCTTTGAAAACATTGCATTTAATTCTTTCTCTGCTAAATCAGAAAATTCTATCTTACTTTTTAACTTAAATTCTGAAATCTCGACTAAATTATTGGCATGGTCAGCAACTCTTTCAATATCGGTTACACTATGAAGCAGGATTGCTAATTTTTGGGATTCTTCTTTAGAAATACCCTGAGAAGAAATCTTAGTTAAATAATCATCAAGGATATGATGGAGCTCATCCACACTCGATTCCTCGCTTTCTACGACCATAATTAAATCTTTATCCCCTGAAAGCATTACTTCTCTAGATTTTTCCAACATTCCTTTGGTTATTCTCCCCATCCGCAAAACTTCTTTATGAGCTTGTGAAAGTGCTAAGCTGGGAATATTTAATATCTTATACTCTAAAAACTTTACTCCTCTTTCTATTTCCGTTATCTGACCGGGAACAATCTTCTCGACCAAAACCCTTAAAAAACTGAGCAGTGGGATGATAGATAAGACAATTAAACCATTGAAAATAGTATGAGCATTGGCAACCTGACGCCCCAAATCAGGGCTGGTTAAAGCAACAACCTTGCTAAAAGGCAAAACAAAAAAGGAAAAAACTAACACTCCCAAAGTATTTACCATAAAGTGGGCAACCGCGAGGCGTTTTGCAGATTTGCAGGATTTTATAGAAGCAAGAAGGCCGGTAATGCAAGTACCTATATTGGCACCCAGAATTAAAGCGATGGCAGCTGGCAAAGTTATTGCTCCTTCCATGCCCATAGCGATAACCAAGCCTGTAGTAGCTGAGCTGGATTGAATAATAGCAGTAAATAATGTTCCGGCCAGAATACCCAAAACAGTAGTCTGGCTAAAGCTATTCAGTATGTTGAGGAAAAAAGGGATTTCTTGAATAACCTGAGCCCCCTGGGACATTGTATTCATTCCCAAAAACACAATTCCAAACCCAAGTATAATCTGGCCTATAACCTGAATAGTCTTCTTTTTAAAAAAGAAAAAAAGTAAACAGCCCAGGATAATAAAAGGAAAGTAATAAATACCAACCTTAAAAGCCACAACCTGGGCAGTTATGGTAGTACCTATTTCCGCTCCCAGCATCACCCCGATTGCCTGTCCCAAATTCATCAACCCGGCATTTAGAAAACCAATGAGAGTAACTATGGTAATACTTGAGCTCTGGATAACTGAGGTAATAAATGCTCCCAATCCAACTGCCTTAATTGGATTACTGGTAAGCCTTTTCAAAATATCCTTAAGCTCTTTGAAAAATATTTTCTTAAAGCCATCACTTAAGGTATATAGTCCATACAAAAATAGGGCTAGGCCGCCTAGAATATTAAATATAACAATACTCATAAACTATCCACTGCTTTGATAAAAGTACCTCCTAAAACATCTTGCCTTTGCTCATACCAGCAAACATCGCACCCGCAAAGCGGGTGGCTTTAAAAACCTCTTAAAGAGGTTTAACTTTTGCCTGGTTACTTCTGGTTATGCTTTTTTCTTATCTTTAACTGAATATTTCCAAGCAAGATAACTCTTTGGATTTCAGGTTAAAAATGATCAGATGACTTATCTTGATATTTTCATGGTTAAATAAACAGATATCATAATAGCCAATATTTAATTATAATCTAAATCGGAATCTAAAACTTTTGACTCCTATAATATGTTATAGTAATATTTAAGATTAATGGGGGAAAGATATGTTAAAAGAATACTATATACTCAGCCGTCCGTTTAATGCCCTTTCAGGCTGTGTTGTCGTTATTTTAAGCGGTTACGTTGCCGGGGCACCCGCATGGTGGCCGGTTATTATGGCTGCAATAACAGTATTATTAATTACATCATCCACCAATGCCTGGAATGACTATATCGATATTGAAATCGATAAGATAAATAAGCCGGACCGACCACTACCCGCCGGCCTAATCAGCCCACGCGGAGCTTTGACTTTTGCTATTGTTGGCTCAATCCTTTCATTGATAACTGCAATTTTTGTTAGCCAAACCGGTTTTTTAATCGCTCTTGGTGCTAATATCCTTCTTTATATCTATTCCTGGAAATTGAAGTGCACAGTCCTGCTGGGTAATGCAACTGTAGCTACTATTGTTGCCCTTTGCTTTATTTTCGGCGGTGTTGCAGCCGGCAATGTTCAGCCTACCGTTATGCTTGCCATTTCAGCGTTTTTTGCCATGATAGGAAGAGAAATTCTTTTAACAATGGCTGATTACAAGGGTGATTTGCAGCAAGGCTGTAACACAATATCTACGGTTTGGGGTAAAAAAGTTGCTGGAATTTTTGTAGTAATTTTTTTAGGAATTTCTGCTGCAACGATGATCCTCACTTACTTTACCAATCAGTACAATCCTGTCTATCTATATCTGGTAATCTTCATAATGTGCCCCATTTTTGCCTACATTGCCTTAAACGCAAAGAAAAATGCCGATATCAAGATATTAGAACAAAGCAGCATATTAATGAAATGCAGTTATTTTGTCTGGTTTTTGGCTATAGCATTAGGCTCTGGATTGATGGCTTGAAAATTAATAGGATAAAATTCAGCATTGTTAATTGTTATATTCTTTTAATATAGTTACTACTTCAGGTAAGCAATTCCAAATAGTAAATAATCATTGTCGAAGCAATGGGAACGGTAAGATCATCCAATACTGACGGAGAAAACAGCTCGACCAAAGTTCCCGTTAAACTCGTAATCATTGAATAGACAAAGACCAGTTCAAGTGTTAAAATCTTTTGATTAATGGGATTACTTAATCCATAAAAATAAAATGCTGAGAAGCATAATATAAATGCAGAAATAAAAAAAGTTAATGAACCCTCGAGCGTCCGCTGAGAACCTGTATAAGCAAGAGCTAATTTAATCTTACCATACTTTTTGCCGATTAATGATGCCAATGTATCACTGATAATCATAATCAAAATTCCGCAGATAGGAAAATAAAACTTATCAGGTGCAAAAACAGCAAAAATGGTAATTAACACCGTTATTGAGATACTATAGTGAAACGGTCCTTGTAAACGACCAATGATTTCTTCAGCTTCTTCACCGATTGATTCATATAACTCCTTCAGCTGTCTGACAGAACTATCCCGGGAGCTAAAATAGACAACGATAGTCATGCTCAAAGAAATAAAAACTGCATGTAGTGGCAAGATAAAAAAAGGAACAATCAATATTACCAGACCTGTACATAGATGGACTATCTTTCGGGCAATGAATTTAGAAACCATATTTTTCTTCTTTAGATAAACAGGTACTATGATAGTGACAAACATGTAACCATAGGCAATTCCAATGAGGACTAAATCGGAAAGAAAATCAGCCTTTGTGTAGCTTTTAATTATTTCGATGAGTGTGCTCATGAGTATATCTATTTATCTTTCTTAAGTGAGAAAACCCACTAATAATGTGGCATAGCAATAATGTCGTTGCCAAACATTTATAGTATATTTATTATGACATTGAGTGTCAAGCCAAACTTTAAAAGCCCCTCAGTGAGATACTGAAGGGCTATAAGTTAAAATTTTTAATTATAGGATTAGTGGTAATTTACATTTTTACCAGTTCCACCCGGCGATTTTTAGCCCTGCCTTCCTCAGTATCATTAGAGGAAACAGGCTGGGATTCACCGTAACCTTTAGCCAGAAGTCTTTCTGGAGTAATGCCAAATAGTTGCAGGTATTGGAATACGGTATTCGCTCGTTGCTCTGATAAAGTTAAATTGTATTCGGCTTCACCTTCATTATCCGTATGTCCCTGGATTTCAACTTTTAAATCAGGATTCTGTAATAGCAAGGTCACAATATGCTGAAGCTGTTTATCGGAATCCTGTTTTAAGGTAGCCTGATCATAATCAAATAGGATATCATAGAGTATTACCCTGCCATCTTTATCCAGGGCTTCTTTTAGCTCAACAGGACCAAAGGTTAAGGATTTTTGAAATCCTTCTTCATCAATGATAACCAATTCCTGTTGCCCTAAGCCGGCATTCCCACTTACCCGGCACCAGGTAGTCCCTCCATCATCTCTGGGTATAGTCAGAACCATCTGACCTACATCTTCAAAGACTACCTTGCCTCCCATCTCCAGAGCAGCAACTTTGTAATTTTCAAAAAACTCTAATTTGGATATATCCTGAACTCTTTCTCCGGAAGAGGTACGCACTTCATATAACAGTTGCCATTTTTTACCCTTAACCAGTACCTCTTCTCTCTTTTGAGTTTCTTCATTTATGGCATAAAATTTATAAGAATCAAAGTTAGCATATTTGGACATATTCTCAGCTAATACTGATCCAGGGAAGGGTCGGATAAAGGAATGCTCTGGTATATCGGCAGCGTGGACAGGCACTATTACCAATAAAAGAAAAAGGGTAGTAAAAAATACTAATAACTTAAAATTAGACATCGTTTACCTCCAGTTTTTTATTTAAAAATAAAGGAAGATAATAATATAATAAACATTTTTTACAATCTTGGCATAATAGAATAACATCCATCTTCATTATTAGTTGATACTCTTATTATTCTACAATCTTTCATATTTAGACTGTACTATTTAGCTGTTTTTATATTAAAGAAGTTTGACAAAGCGATTGTTTTGTATTCTAATCGATAAATTATTTTTATTAGCTTCATTAGCTTATATCGATAGTATATTATATTTTATTAAAAAGTCCTTCTTACAAAAAATAAACACAAGCTCATCAGCTGGATGCTGAAGGGCTGGGATTGGTAGGCTTTCAGGCGGAATGTTTTGACCCTGGTTTGAAGATAAAATGCACAAAATATGACTGAAAGATAGACAAAATAATTCGTACATATCCATTATATTGAGAAATTTAATATTAAAATATCATCGTATAGCATAGAGCATATAGGCACTTTTAGTAATAAATAAATTATAGTAGAAAGATATGTGGCTGAGATATGATATAATAAAAGCATGATTAAATATTTAATTATTATCTTAATCAGTTTAATAGTCATCTCTGTTTATCATAGGATTTTACTTACTATTCCCAAGGTATTAGGTTGCAGTTAAAGTTGATGCATATGAGATACATTTGAATTATATACACTAGCTATGAGCTAAAATATTTTTTTCTGTTCAGTACCTTTTTGTTTATTATAAAAAAGGAGGATTTAAAATGAAAATTTTAGCCTGTACGGATAGCTCGGAACACAGTCAAAAAGCTCTGGAAAAAACTGCCCTACTCGCTGAGGGCAATAAGAACATTGATGAAGTAGCTATCATTTATGTTTATGACCACAGATATGATGCATACTTGCCTTATGCAGCAGAGGGAAGTTTCTCGACTAAAGAAATGGAAAACTATCAAACGATGGTAGAAAAACATAAAGAAGAAATGAAAAAGATGCTCTCAAATGCCTTATTATTTTTTAAAGAAAAGAATATAAAGGCACGTATCATCTACAAGGAAGGACATCCCGCTCATAATATCGTAAAGGTAGCCCGTGAAGAGGGATTTGACATCATTGTTATTGCCAGTGAGGGTTTAAGTGGTTTGAAAAAATTATTCCTGGGCAGTGTCAGTAATGCCGTAATTCAACAAGCAAAAGATTGTAGTGTGCTCCTGGTAAAGTAAATTTAAGTTTATCTTTTTTTGTTTGAATCATTTAATTTTATTTCACTGTATTGTGGATGTGCTGTAATTTAAATTTATAAAACACAAAATTCGCTCAGCGGGATGCTGAGGGGCCGGGATTGTCTGGCTCCCCAGACTGTTCCATATGTAGAACTTTTGTCTATTGATTTAACTTCAAGATAACAAGCATATCTCTTTTACTGTCTAAGAAAAATTACAGAAATCCAAATATATTTAGCTAAAGATTATAGAACCAAATCCCTCTTTAAAAAAATAGGTGGATTGTTAAGCTTTCTTTTCATAAGGGCGGTCATATAATTGATGGGCTATACAATTACGTTTGGCCATATATTTGAATCCCATATTCCCCAGCCAACGGAATAATTTTTTACTCAGAAGCGGTTTTCCCATGAGTCGAATAGCTTCATCAGGGATTGTTTTTCCTTTATTAATAGCCATAGCGCTTAAATCCAATGATTTCTTAATATTTCTAACAAACCAGCCCATTTTTCTTAAGTCTTTACCAGCTAAAAAAGATCCTCCTCCCAGGAGCAATCCGTCTAACCATTTCATCTTAGATGCTCGGACAAAGTGATGGCAGATATCCAGGGCAATTTGAGATTGCGAGGATTCCGGAAAACCGGAATTAATGATTGCCAAAAATTGTATATCTTTATTGGTCCCTGTTTCCTTCCTTCCCTGGTAAATTTTTTCAAAGGCCTGAAAAACATAAGAAGGCAGACAATCGACATAAAGTGGTGATGAAAAAATGATTACATCCGATTTTAGTATATCATCCAGCCAATTTGACGGATTGTTATCCTTTTCGAAAAGGACACTGCGTAAATAGATTTCCTGATAAGCAAACTTAGTGGGATCAAGTTGGTTGCATAGATAAAATCCTAAGGTGGCCGATGAACTATTTTTTTTCTTCGGGCTTCCTATCAGTAAGGAAACCTGTTTTTTGGGATGAATATTCAAATTAACTCAACATCTTTCATAATTTTTTTAAATTTAGACTTAATCTCTTCTTCTGGTTGCTGGTGATAAAAGATTGCCTGGCTATATAAATTGGGATTCATATTCATCGCATTCCGGTAATTTAACTGAAAAAAGGTCTTTTCCATTGCCAGATTTTCACTGGGTAAGGTACCGATAAAAATAAGGTTAGGATACTTTTTATATCTGGGAACATGATGAATTTCATTTTGAATGATTCGAAAAAAAGGTAAAATATCGGGAATAAAGCGATCCATTGCTTTTTTTAATTCATAGGAGTAGCCTCCGAAAGTAACCGGTGAAAAACAAATCACGACATCGTGCCGGATAAGTTCCCTGGCAATAAGACGCCCATCATCGTCAACAATACATTCTCCCGGTGTCTGGATCCAACACCCAAAGCAACCCATACAAGGGGCAATATTCAATTGACGTAAGTCATAGGATTTGATCTTATGATTGGTGGTCTTCAAGGATTGATAAATGACCTGATAAATTTGAGCAGCATGCTCTTCTTTTTTATTAACACCATTCAGTAAAAGCACGTTCATATAAAATAAATACACCTTTTCTATAATTAATGAGATGATTCAAGCAATGATGAGTAAATATCGCACCCGCGT
>JAGYIZ010000039.1 GCA_018402425.1 Candidatus Atribacteria bacterium
AGCAGAACAATCAGGTGATTAGCGTTGATATCCCTTCAGGAATTGACGGAAATAGTGGCAAAGTTAATGGTATTGCCATACGGGCAAATCACACGGTAACATTCGGGCTTCCTAAAATAGGGAATATACTCTACCCGGGCTATGATTACGCTGGAAATCTTCACGTTTCTCATATTTCTTTTCCGCCGGAGTTGTATAATCAAAAAAATATAAATATTCAAATCAATACTCCACTTACAATTCCCAATCGACCGAAAGAAGGACACAAAGGAACTTTTGGAAATGCTCTGTTTATTTCCGGAGCCCGAAATTACTACGGTGCACCTTATTTTTCATCATTCTCTTTTTTAAAAACAGGAGGTGGTTATTCCAGGTTAGCGGCTCCCGCTTCCATTATTCCGTATATCAGCTCCAGGGCAAGTGAAGTAGTCTTTCTCCCTCAAAGAGAAACCATTACCGGATCTATTGGCTTAGACAATTTTCAGGAACTCCTTGAATGGTCAAATAAAATGGATATTGTTATTATCGGGCCTGGTTTATCTATACAAGAGGAAACACAAGAGTTAGCTAGAAAACTGTTGGTAAAAATCGATAGACCAATTTTGATTGATGGAGATGGACTAACTGCTTTAAGCAATGATATGTCTATTTTAAAATTACGTCAGCAACCTACTATATTAACTCCTCATCCGGGAGAAATGTCACGTTTAATGAAACAGCCTATTGCTAAAATAAAAGAAAACTCAATTAATATGATTCAAAAGGCTGCAAAAGAATTTAACACTATTATTATTTTAAAGGGTGCTCATTCAATAATAGGATTACCCGATGGTAATATCTATATTAATATGACCGGAAACAGTGGAATGGCATCTGCCGGTTCAGGAGATGTTCTAACCGGAGCTATAGCAGCGATGTTTACTTTAGGTTTACCCATTGAATCTGCGGCCAGACAAGGTGTCCTGGTTCACGGATTTGCGGGAGATCTGGCAGCCAAAAAAAAGGGAGAAGATGGCCTAACTGCTAATGATATAATGGATTCACTGCCCGAAGCAATGAAGATAATTCGTAACAATCAAAATAATGACACAAAGCTGAATTTTTCAGGCTTAACAGTTATTTAAGATAATATAATCTTTCCATATATTTGTTCAACCAATATTGTCATCGTAAAATATGAAACAACTAACTACAGATAATCTTATTGACCTACATTATTTTTCTTCCAAATAGTTGTTAAATTCTTCTAAAAATTCCTCAATATCCATATTAGTCCTGTCCTGTTTGTATTCTAACTTATTCTTATACTGAATGGCTTCCACATTCCATCTTTCGTTCATATAAATCACTTCATCCGGATACTCTAAATGATAACTATTACCTATTTTTCTAACTCTAAGCGGAAACCCCCTTTCTTTAAAGACTTCAGCTATATGAGAACCGGGAATTATTTTCACGGTATCCCTGATTACATTTAAATTTCCATAGCGATTATCCCAGGATTGCACCTCCCATTCATTGTCAAAAAAAATAGGGGATTGTCGATAATAATAGATATGGCCTTCTTCATCTATACTATCAGGTATCCCCATAACTTCTCTGACCTCTTTTGCAGTAAAACCAATTTTAATCAGTCCTGTCATTGGCTTTTTTACTAATTTATTGATTTCCTTTTTACTAAAAACGTCATCTACTGAAGACCACCCTGTTTTCATTTCTTTTTCATTTTCTATTTCCGATTGACTGAAAACAGAATAGGAAGAAAGTATGAAAAACAATAAAAATATAGCCATTATTCTAACTGCTTTTTGCATTTTTATGAACCTCCAGATATTTTATATTAACCAAACATTATAAAAATGATTTTTAAATTATATTAGATTGACATCAATCGTGCCTAATACGGAAAATAAGGTAATATAGATTTTCCTTTCTGAAAAATCAAAGATTGAATTAGAATAAAAATTTCCAAATTTATCTAAACCATCACAGCTGATAATATTCAAACCATCCTTAATCCAAAGGCGAATTCCTATATCTTCCGGAAGATTAATAGTGGTACGCCCAACGCCCCCCACTAAATAAATCTGTATATTTTCCTGGTAATTCCCTGTTAAATCAAGTATAGTATTCCCTGTCCCAATTACAGCCTTTAAATCGATTAAATTAATTGAACTTAAATCCAAATGATTATCTCCACTACCCATTACTATATCTAATTCTAGCGGAATTGTCTGATTAAATATCAAAGACCATTTATTTTCAACAGAATCAAACAACCCCTTTTCTTTCTCTTTTTGCATTATTTTCAATTTACCTTCATTGTCTTCTGTGCTATAGGTCACTTGTGGAGCCCATTGATTTAAATTATAATCAAAATCCGAAATTAATAGCAATTGCTTGATTTCCACCTGAAATATAGAGATCACCTCTTTGTAAACTACAATCATCGCATTAACTTTTTCAGCTTCTTCTAATTCAACGTTATACGTTTCTTCAGTATGCTCTCCCAGTTCCAACAGCCAGCTAAGGCAAACAAGAAAAGGTATCAACAGTAATGAATAATGGAAGTTTAGCGTTTTTTTTATTCATAAAGCATAACTCCACCCTATTTTATTCCTTCAGGCTCTCCAGCTGGATTTAACAATTCAGAAAATAACTTCCATAGCTTCCATTAAGGCATTAGAATTAGTCATATCAATTCCAGCTTTGTTTTAAAATAGTTATCGGATAATCTGAATTTCCTTTCCTTAGAAATTCAATATATTCTTTTACTGCCGGCTTTCCTCCCTCTAAAATCTTATGGGAAAAAGCAATAGCAGCAGCAAATCCTGTAGCATACTGGTAAACATAATAATTGTAATAGAAATGAGGTATTCGTGCCCATTCCATATTTATTTCATTATCAATTATAACATTTTTTCCATAATAATAGCGGAGTAATTTAGAATATTGATGGGAACACCATTCTGCCGTAAGTGAACCGCCCCTTTCTTCATATTCATGGATAATTTTTTCAAATTCAGCAAACAGGGTTTGTCTGAACAATGTGGTTCGGAATTGCTCTAAAAAATGGTTTAAGATAATAAGTTTTTCTGTTTCATTCTCAGCCTTACCAAGCAAATAATTTGTTAACAAAGTTTCATTTGTTGTTGAGGCAATTTCTGCCAAAAAAATGGGATAACTGCTATAGATGTAAGGTTGAGTCTTATTTGTATAATAACTGTGAAGAGAATGGCCTAATTCATGTGCTAGTGTATAAACATCTTCCATTGTTCCTTGATAATTCAATAAAATATAAGGTTTGCTCTGATAACTCCCGGTAGAATAAGCCCCACTTGTTTTTCCTTTATTCTCGTATACATCAATCCATCTTTCCTTAAAACCCCTCTCGAGTACTGATTGATATGATTTACCTAAAGGAGCAAGACTTTTTATTACAATATCCTGTGCTCTGGAATAGTCAATTTGAACTGTTTTTTCAGATATTGGCACATACATATCATACATGTGAAATGGTCTAAGATCTAAAAAATCTTCCTTTAGTTGGATATATTTATGCAATAAACCTATATTTTTATGTACAATACTCAGCAAATTCTCATAAACAGTGACCGGAATATTATCTTCAAATAGCGCGGATTCAAGGCTATTGTTATATTTTCGGATATTACTGAAAAAGTGGTCTTTTTTTAAATTACCAGCTAATAAAGCAGCAAATGTATTACGATGTTCTTTGTATGGTTTATAATATTTTTTAAAAACACTCTTACGAAATTTTCTATCTCTGTTTCTCAAGAAAGTAATAAAATTTCCTTGACTAATAGAAATAACCTTTCCTTCCTCGCCCTTTATTCCGGGAAATTTAAGATCAGCATTACTTAACATGCCAAATGTATTTTCGGGAACCATAGCTATTTCCCCGGCTTGGGCAACAATTTTCTCCTCATCCGGAGAAAGAATATGCTCTTTTTTCCGATAAATACCTTCTAAATAATGTTGATATACTTTTAATGAATTAATCTCATTCATCCATTTTTTTAGTGTGTTAATATCCAAAGACAAGATACCTGGTTGGATAAATGACAGACTATCTTGAATTCTAACCAGTAAACTCGAAGCCTTATAATATATTGATTGGTGGTCATCATTGTGATTATCTTCATCTTTGCACATATTGGCATAGGTATATATTTTCTCTATCAATTCAGAAATTTCATCTCTTAATTGTAAACATTGCAAGAAAGAACTGGCATCTTTGCTAAATTTTTCTTTATGTTCTACTAATCTATTCCTCAGCTGCTCGGCTTTCTGAAAATCTTCTTCCCAATCCTTTATATTGAAATAAAGAGATTTAATATCCCAACGATACTTCTCCGGAATTTCGTCTCTTGATAATATTTTATTATTAGCTTCAGCGGTATTTTTCATTAAAATAATCCCCGGTAAATATTGTCTCCTGTTAATTGTCTTTATTATTGTAGTTCTTTTAGTTAAACTTCTAATTCATTTTCTTTGATTAGTTTCTTAACTTTTCTAATATCATGTTGTAACTGTTCCAGCTGATCTTTAACTTTATAACACAAGGCTTCCCTGTTAAGCTCTACTCCTGAAAATTCCATATCAGCCAATAAAAGACAAAACTTCCTTCTTATCTTGCTGATTCCTCGTACAATTTCATCTAATTGACTCTCCTTGTTAGCATCTTTGATTAATCCCTGGTTGATAATCTTATTATTCTGGATCAGAAATGTTTCTCCGATAGCCGGTATTTGGGTATCAAAAGCTAGATTTTGTTTTACACATTCTGCCAATGATTCAGACTCATGCTTTTCCCCATGAACAATAAATAGTTTTTTAGGCTTTTCCTTCAGTCCTTTTAACCACCAAAGCAGTTCATCTTGATCAGCATGAGAAGAAAATCCGTCAAGATGATAAATTTCTGCCTTAATGTCAACCATCTCTTCCATGATATCTAAACTTTTCTCACCACTAACAATTTTCCTACCCAATGTACCTTCAGCTTGATAGCCAACAAAAATGATAGACGATTTTTCTTGCCAAATATGATCCCTCAAATGGTATTGGATGCGTCCTCCTTCACACATACCACTGGCTGATATAATTATTTTACTTCTTTTAGAGCGACTAATCCTCCTGGAGGCTTTGCTTGTGCGGGTCAATCTTAAAGGTTGAAAATCAAGTAATTGATTGCTTTTTTCCATAATTTTCAAATTCTTACGAGCAAAATCCTGTGGATTATTACGATATATTTTAGTTGCCGCAATAGCCAATGGGCTATCCAAATAAAATCTTAACTTTTTTAATCTTTTATCCTTGCCCTTCAGTGGCCTTACCTGTAGATTATAATACTGGCTCAACTCATAAATGATATCCTGTGACCTTTGCAAAGCGAAAGCAGGTATAATAACATCTCCACCCCTTTTTAATGTTTTGTCGATGATGGAAAAAAACTTTTTAACTTCTTTGCGATAAGGTCGGTGTTTCCTTGCCCCATAAGTCGATTCTATTACCACATAATCAGCATCTTTAATTCGTTGAGGGTTTCGCAAGAAAGGCTTATTCTTTCTTCCTATATCTCCTGAAAATAGCCACTTGCACTCTTTCCCTTCCTCCCGAACCCACAGCTCAATAGATGAAGAACCAAGAACATGTCCGGCATCCTGGAAACGAAAACTAATGTCCTCATCAATTCTAATCTTATATTGATATGGAACTGCTCGAAATAGCAAAAGAGCATCCAGGGCATCTTCTATGCCATATAATGGCTCTATAAAAGATTCTCCTGACCTGAGTCGCCTTTGGTTTTCTTCTTCGGCATCCTCCTCCTGAATTTGTCCACTATCAGGTAGCATTACAGAACACAATTCCATTGTTGGCTTAGTACAATACACATGGCCTTGAAATCCCTCTTTATAAAGCTGGGGAATTCTGCCAGAATGATCTATATGAGCATGTGTTAAAATTATAAAATCAATTTCTTCCGGTCGGAAAGAAAAAGGAGCATAATTTAAACGGGTAGTTAATTCATTACCTCGGAATAAACCGCAATCAATCAAGAATTTTTTATATTTTGTCTGGATTAGGTAACAAGAACCTGATACTAAACGATTTGCACCCAGAAAACTTATTTTCATATAGTTATCTCCTTTCATAAGCTTATCCAATTATCTAATTCAAATAATTTTGTCGCTTATTTGTATAAAAATTTTAGCCATCAATTATAACCTATTTATTAAGTTATTAGCAAATTTTTCTGCTTTAGATAAATCATTTAGGTCGGGATGTCCTTTATTGATACCTCCAAGAAACTTTAAAGGACCATAACTATCAAATCCTTTGCAGGAAAAACAGTCAATTAATTGCAATCCCTTCCACTCTATTTGCTCTCTAATTTTTTGAGTATAATAATCTTTTAGAGTACCACTAGTGGTAAAAAGAAAAACTCTTTTATTCTTTAAGAAAGGTAATTGAGCTAAAAACTGTTGAATTTTTTCATGAGGTTTACCAAAATAAATGCCAGTACCAATACCAATTATATTAAAATCCGATAAATTCAAAATATTAAGCTGGTCAGGCTTAAATAATTCTGCCTGAAGTACCTGGGCAAGCACCCGGGCAATTTTCTCTGTGTTATTGTGGTGATATGATTCAAAAACAATTATTATTTTATGTGATTCCATTTATCTGACATATTTTAAATATATATTTCAACTTAAATAAACCTAATAAAGGTAAGCTTCAAAATATTTAATACTAATTTAACATAAAAAAGTTCTATTTTCCACTATTTTTAAAAATGATATTTCTTCTTTATTCATCAAGCCATCTTCTAAAAATAATAAGATAATTTGGTAATTCCATAAATCGTCCTAATCTCAATTGTGATAATTAATAATTGATAAATTTCTTTTTTTATCATATCAATTTTTACTTTAGTATTCTATAAAAATGTATTACAATATTAACGTTATATAATAATGACTAACCATAATAGTTTGATTTTAAGAAAGGTGGTATATATGAAAGGATATAATTTTCAGGTTACCCGGAAAGCTTCTTCAATTTCTCCCTTTATTGCCATGGATGTCATGGAAAAAGCTCAGCAATTAGAAAAAGAAGGTCATGATATCATTCACCTGGAGGTTGGAGAACCCGATTTTGAAACACCTCAACCAATCAAAGAGGCAGCAATTAATGCCATTCAACAAGGTGATACCCATTATACCAACAGTATGGGCAAAAAAGAATTACGGGATGAGATTGTTCGATACTATCAAAGAAAATACCAGGTAGAAATATCAGCTGAACAAATTATCGTCACATCTGGTAGCTCCCCGGCGATGTATCTCATCTTCGCGGCAATATTGGAGCCCGGTGATGAAGTTATTCTTTCTGATCCTCATTATGCCTGTTATCCAAAAATAATAAGCTTTTTAGAAGGAAAGCCAGTTTTTGTCCCTGTTTATGAAGAAAATGGATTCAAATATGATATCAATACCATAAAAAAATATATCACGCCTAAAACCAAAATGATTATGGTTAACTCTCCTTCTAATCCAACCGGAACAGTCTTTACTGCGAAAGAGCTTCAGGCTATTGCCGATTTAGGTTATTACATTTTCTCTGATGAAATATATCATGGTTTGGTTTATCAAGGTAAAGAGCATTCCATGCTTGAGTTCACTGACCGTACTTTTGTATTAGACGGTTTTTCAAAGCGTTACGCCATGACCGGCTGGCGATTGGGTTACTTAATTGCACCAAAAGAATATATCCGGCCTTTACAAAAGATACAGCAAAACTTTTTTATCTGTGCCAATTCATTTATTCAAACTGCCGGAATAGCAGCATTAAGAAAATGTGAACAGGATGTAAAAAAGATGGCAGGAATTTATAACCAGCGGCGTATCTATCTGCTAAAACGATTGCGTGAGATTGGGATTGCCACTAACACAGAGCCTACAGGTGCCTTTTATGCCCTGGCTAATATCAAAAAATATTCCAATGACTCATTTCGGATTGCTTTCGATATCTTAGAAAATGCTCAAGTAGCTGTAACGCCCGGGATAGATTTTGGACAAAATGCGGAAGGTTATTTGAGAATATCTTATGCAACATCTATGAAAAATTTGGAAGAAGGCATGAATCGACTGCAAAAATACTTTCAACAAAAATAAAAAAAGACTATTGGAAATTAATTGTTGATTAACTTCCAATAGTCTTTTTAAAAAATATAATCTCAATTTAACTTTTTAAGTTTCTATTTAATTTTCCCCTGCTATTTTTTTTGGAATATCTTATAGTGCTTACCAAAAAGAATATAATGGTAGAAATAATAAGACACCACACCCCCGGCCAAATACCCAACGGAAAATAACCGGTAAAGTACATGACAATTGTTACTAATCCACCTACAACAATACTGCTGATAGAGGCAATGCTGTTTCCTTTTTTCCAAAATATTCCAAAATAACTTGGAGCTAATGCCAATAATCCTGCAGAGGACATTACTGATAATTCAACGATAACACCAAAATGTCCCAAAGAAAAGAGAAAAGCCGATAAAGCAATGAGGGGAACCATTATTTTGCCGAATAATAATCTTTTCCCTTCTTCTACTTTAAACAATTTGCCATAAACATCAACCGTACACATTGAGCTTAGGGTTAGAATAATGGAATTAACAGTAGAGACAGAGGCAGCTACGATTCCCAGGAATACAGCCAGTGCCAATAGAACCGGTATTTTTTCCAGAATTAAAGGTGTAATCATATCGGTATTGACAATATCCGGAAAGATATATCTTGCCGCCAAACCCAAGTGAACTACAATAAGGGTATAGATTAAACCAAAGACCGCAAAACCAGTAATCATAACTTTCAGACTCTTTTTATCCCGGGAGATAAACATCCTTTGAGCTACCTGCGGATTAGTTAAGGCAAAAAATAACCAGGGAATAGTCAAACCAAGAAATCTCTGATAAGGCATTTTGTCTGCTGCTAACAAATCACTATGGTCATTTTGAATTACCTGAAAAAATTGGTTAAATCCTCCAAAAAAATGATTCATTACATAATATAACAGAGCAATTGAAGAGATAAACATAATTAGAGATTGCAGCGTATCTGTCCAGGCAACTGAACGCATTCCAGCCCAAAGAGTAAATACCAATATAATTATTAATGTGAAAAACACTCCTAATTGATAGGGAATACCAGTGAGTGTCTCTAATAGATAGCCAATTCCGGTAAACTGAACGGACATATAGGGAATTAACATCAACATAGAAAATATTGTAGTAATTCCCCCCAGTACCGGACTATGGTAAGCTTTACTTAATAATTCAGACGGGGTAATACAATCATATTTTCTGCTAATCGACCAGAAGTAGGGAGCAAATAATACTAATAGCAAAATGGTGCCCATTAAATAAGATAATTCAAAACCCATGGTACTGACACCAAAAGAGTAAGTCATTCCTACCAGCCCTACCATCATGAAAGCACTATAGGTTGTTGCGCTGTAGGTCATTGCTGCAACAAAACCACCAATGGTTCTATTAGCTATAAAATATTCTGCAATTCCTGGACCTGTTCTTTTTTTTGCCAAAAACGAAATAATACACCCCAGAATAAACCAAAAGGCAATTCCCAAAAGCATAATTGATGAACGTGTCATTTTAATCCCCCAATCACCTTTATGCCATATAGAATGACCACTACGGATAATATTATCCAAAATAAATAAGAGCCTGTAAAAGTAGCAGGTAAAAGATAAGGAACTGTAAGGCTTAAAATAATCAAGATAATAAAAATAATCAACGGTTTTTTAATCACTTTAAAATCAATTTTAATCATTATTACTCTTCTTCCTAGTATTTGATCTACTGTTTGATATTAAAATATCTCAACTGTTACTGCCACTCAGAAATAAATTCATTTAGATGCTTATTTTGATTTAGTTGAACCAGAATAAATCCCTGCTTTTTTTCATAATGGATTATACTGTAAGAAGCGGTATCAAGATGTATACGCCAGAAATAAGGCTTGCTTACTCCTAAACAAGAAGCAATTAATGGTTTTAAAACTGCCCGGTGAGATACAACAATAACCGTTTCACCCCAATGATGTTTTATTATATCATCCAAATCTCTTTTCGCCCTTTCTTGTACCAAATCCAATGATTCCATACCAGGAACAATCAGTTTCTCTGGCTCATTCAACCATACCTGCCATTGTTCCGGATATTTTTGAGCAATGTAATCTTTGGACTTTCCTTCCCACGGACCAAGCTTCATATTGTTCAAGGCTTCTCGTTCTTCTACTTCAATATTACATTCCTGTCTGATTGCTTTAGCAGTTTGCATTGCTCGTAATAGCGGACTGGTGAATATTCTGGTTGGCTGCATTTTTTTTAGCTCTCTGGCTAATTCTCTTGCTTGATAAAGTCCCACTTCATTTAAAGGAAAATCACTTCGCCCACGAAACAACCCTTCTCTATTGCCCTTGCACTCTCCATGCCGTACAATTATAATAACTGTCCTACTCAAATTATTCTTTCTCCTACTCAGTTCCATTTTATTTACAATATTTTATTTAAACTATTCTAAGTTTAATGTAGTAAAAAATCAAATATTTTTCTTATTTTATAAACCTTTCTTAATAATCATCAAGAGAAATATGACACATGTATTATTATATTATTTGTATTTACTGTTAATATTTCTCGCCAAGACAAGATACATTATGCCAATAATAATCGTTATAACAATAATCCATTTCTGATATTTCGATTCAAAATATACTTCTGACTGGCCTTCTTCAGGTAAAGGAATAGGATCGATAGGAATGCCATTTTTTAGGGCTAGGTCACGAATATTTAACAGGTGAACAACAGGTATATTTAATGACTGATATTCAAAAATCAAACCACGCTCCGGATTATCAGGGATTTTAGGGCCGTTCATTATCAGACCATTGGGATAGGTTATCGATGCAGTGGTATTGCCATAATTAGCTGATGCACCACCAATGTTTACAAACATGCTAATAGGTTTACTACCAGCTGATGCTTCATATAATTCCTTCCTCTTATTAATATTGTCAACCAAATTATCTGTATCAATAAAAGAAACATCTGAAGATTTAGCTATATCTCGGATGACTTTTTGGGAATCAGGAAAAAGCATTGCTTCAGCTTGATCATTATTTCCACCCATCGAAACTGCCAATAATTGATAAGGAATAATATTATTTATATTTAATACTTCTAACATATCAATAAAAGTAAAATTTGAAATCGTTGCACCATATTCAGAAGCACCAATTGAGTAAACAAGGAGTGGTGTAATCCCAATTGCCTTACAAGCAGATAAGGTAGCAATAATTAAAGCAGGAAATGAACCGCTGGAACCAATTGCAATAACATCACCGATTAAATTAGCCTGTTTGGAAATATTTTAACCATCAACACCCAGCAAAATCAGGGTTCCTTTGAAGTCCGTTTCCTTAAATTTCCAAAGTGGTTTGTCAATCAGGTATATTCTTCACCTATTATACCAGTCTTATTTGGATCTGCCTTTTCACTAATAGTAATTCCTCTTGATTCTCTTTCTTGCCAGCAGATTATTTGTAATGACTTAGACATAATGTTTTGGCTTCTATCATATATCATAATAATAAGTTAGTACTTTTTTTGGTAAAGTCTACTAAAAAAAAGCCTATTATAATAATAAGTAGTATAACTAAATATTTAATTGAAATATTTGATTTAGCAATTTTTCATGATAATAATTCTCATATTTTACTAAATGATAGCCTAATATTTTATGATAATCAATTAAAAAGATTGGCTAGCAATTCTAAAACTGCTAGCCAATCTTTTTAATAAAGCAATTTTTAAAAATCTGTTAGTATTTAAACGTTTAGTTACTTGCTAATTTAGAATCTTTATTCACACAGTAATGGTAATTCCTCTAATGGTGGATCTGATTCTCTTCTACCCATCTTGGGCATATTTTCAGCTGCCCATTCAGCAGAAGCTTTGTCAAACCACTCAGGTGTCTGTCTGGTATTTAAACTCCAGTAATCACTAAAGAAACGATCACCCAGTGCCAGCCAATCCTGATGCCAGCGAACTGCATTGCTGTAGGCATAATCAGTAATCATCTGAACAGCTGCTTCTGGGTCAGTTTCATATAGTTCTGCTGCTGCTTTTTGCACAACAGGAGTCATCTTGTAGAGTGACTCTAATTTTGGATTACGGAATTTGTAGAGTTCTTCAATGGCTTCATTATATTTAAATTGAGTCATTTCCTGAACGTAAGTATTGGTCCACCAATAAGAATCTCTATCTAAATCTTCATAACGAGAACCAATCTGATAGCCTTCCGGCAGCTCATTCATAACCGGCCATAAGGGAACAATATAGGTTGAATCAGGTGAACCATAACCATACCAGCTAATTCCTTTAAACGGAGCAGGTAAGTTTGGATCAACTTCAGCAATATGGACATAACAGGTTCTCATAATACTGATTGCTCTTTCATCATGTCCCGGAGTGTAAGGGTATTTTAGAGGATCGCCAAAAGGTCCGGCAGCCGGTCCGGTGGAAATATCATAATCGGTTCCTTTATAGTAGTCACCCTTAATCTTAAAGATATCATGAACAGAAAGTTTCTTTTCTGGTTTCACAGATAAGGGGAAGTAAATATCATCAGGTCCGATATCTAAAGAAGGTGCAACCAACTTAAAGGCTCTCCATGTTCTGCGCGTTGAGTACAGTCGATCATTAGGAGCATAGATATCAGCAGGTCTAAATGGTTCACCGGAATCAGGATCATACCAACCTTGTTCTACAGCAAAAGAGACTAAATTTGGTGAGTGCATGACATTTTCTTCATCATCAAGGTCAATATCTCTAATTTTTGCACGGTTAGAAGCTACAAAGAAATGATCGTCAGGAATTCTTACTGCAACCCAGATATCACGACCGTAAAATTCTGCAATCCATACTTCGTCACCATCAGTTACATTGATAGTTTCTCCGCTGCCATACCAGCCATATTCTTCTACCAGGTCACCCATAATACGAACTGCTTCTCTTGCAGTACTGGCTCTTTCCAAAGCGATATCCTGGGCATACCAGCAGTCAATAATTCCGTCACTCTCTTCTTTCATCACTCTACTGATCTCTTCACCATTGGGCAGATGAGTGCCGACACCAAAAGTAGATTCACCCATAGCTACACCCATTTCATTCATAAAGGAGTAACGTGAATGAAAATACTGATAGGTATGATCAACCTGGTCCATCTCACCCATAACCATTACTTCTCCGCGAGAGGCTTCAGAGTCATAGTCTACATCAGGCCAGTTGCCAAAATCAACATAGTCATGACTGTTAAGGACGATATCTCTTTTAGATCCTTCCGGCCAATCCAATGCCGGTTTAATCCATAGACGGTAATCAGCAACCGAAGAGTCATCATTATGAGTAATCATAGCAGTACCGTTCACACTGGCATCCTTGCCCACCGCTACGATAGTACAGCCCTGGTCAGCTAAGCCATCTTCAACTTCCGGATTAGCCAATCCATTTGAGCTCAACAGTACTAGTGCTAGTAGTAAAATACTTAGCAAAGTAGTAATTTTCTTAAAATTCAATGTCATATTTTTCCTCCATTTTTAATTATTTTTCAAGACTTACAGATTAGAATTATTTTTATCATTCTGATTTATCTAATCAACTTTTTCCTATAATACACACCTCCTTGTTACCTGGATATTTTTTATTGATAGAACAATCTATCAGTATCAGCAGTTTCAGGATCATGTAAGAAATGCATAATTCCATGTTCTTCCAGATCAAAGAATAATGGAAATTCCACTTCCATTTGCTTATCAGGATAAAATTCACCCATCTGCTTAATTACTTCCATGGTACCGGAAAGATGCCTTCCTACCCGATACCACATAGGTTTGCCGAATTCAATATCATATTCCGGATCACAGTAAAGTAAATTTTCTTCGGCAGCTTTTTGTAAGAATTCATCCTTCCCTTCTATCATCAGCTCCTCGGTCATTTTCCCGGCAACTCTATCAATGAAGGGCTCGGCAGTTTCCATTAGGACAACCAAAGCATCACTATAATCCCCTACTTCACGGTGGGAAAGCCCACGTAAACTTTTGGGTGAACTTTCGGATTTCATCGGGAATTGCTCTGCACTCAAATTCATGCCAGCCATCATAGCAATATCCTCGGCATCCTGGTGAGCTACATAAGTACTCACAACCGGGTACATCAATGATGCTTCATGCATATCGACAAATAGATCTATATCTTCCTGTCTGGTTAATTCCATAATAGCATAGGCCAGCCGTTCGGTTAGAGTCCCACTCGCGTATCCTGGATAAGTCCGGTTTAAATTCCGGATATCCTGGTAAGCCAGATTTTGCCGGGATGGGTAATGCACATAGGTAAAGGGATCCGGCCACTGGTCTAACTGGTTAGAATTTCTGGCACCAATGCGGAATTTTTTCTCTCCCCAATTAGCTTCCAGAGAAAAATACTTGGGATAGCCCATTCCGTAGTCACCCATTGTCCATGCGCTTCGGTTGGCAACCGGGATTAGAAATATTTTACCCTTGGTAATTTTAAGATTTTCTGCAGCCACATAAGCAGGCAGGATAGCTCCTGGTTCATAGGGATGAGTACCTCCAAGCCATAATAAAGAACCGCCGGGGTTACCTGAATCATAAATATAGACAGGCGTATCTACCCAGGTTCCCTTTATGCCTTCAAAATAATCGCTCAACATTACCTTTTTTGTAAAATCCTCGGAGACAACTATCGATTGTTTAAAATGACGGATCTCCCAGAATTCTCTGCCTCCCAAAAAAGCAACAATTAATACAACAATTAAAATAATTAATCTTCTCAAAAAAACATTATTCATTCTGGAAACCCCTTCCTATTTAATATGTAAAGCCCGCAAAAGAAATGGTATCAGGGTATAAGCATAGATAATATCATAGACCCAGTTCGTCCTGGTTTTTCTTTTAAACAAGCCCCGTAAAAGCAATAAGGCAAATACAGCAGCTAGAATAAAATATATTTGATGAACAGCTTCATGCAACCATATCAACATTTTACACACCTCTTTTTTATTATTTTTAATTTACCAGAAAACTTAATTTATTAGCATAGATCAACATTAATAATGCCACTCCGCCCATAAACAACCAGGGAATGGCAATATTTTTAAGAAATGTAGGATAAGGCCCTTTATAATCGACAGTTTCAATTGTTACCCGGCCAACAATCATAGAAGGCGGCAAACAATCACCCAAGGGGAAAATCAGAGCCAGGGCTGCTGCAACAACAGTGTTGTTGATTCCCATAGTGTTAAATAAAAAGATAATTGGTACACCGATAATAATTGCACTTCCATAACTGAGCGAACCCTGTGCCAATGGACCAAAAATCAGAACAGTGGCATAAACAAAGAAGAGTGGTAAAGTTATAAAAGTAATTGCTACTAAACCTCTTACCCCGGTAGCGGTCATGACATTTACCAGAACGCCAACACTGATAACCGTAGCCAGCAAGGAAAAAACCTGTTCCAAGGTATTGACCACCACTTCATAATAACGTTTCAAAGAAGTCTTCTTTGGATTGATAAGCATTGTAACAATGGCACAAATAATAAACATAAAGGGAAGACCTAATACCGGAATGGAAAAGGCAGCATACTGGGAAAGTAAAAATAATAAAATCAGAGTTAATAAAGGTAAGATAATTCTTAAACCAGTAAGATTTTCGGGTGCCTTGGGTATCTGTGCCAGAATGTCTTCTTTCTTTTGAGCTGTTGCACCACGACCAACACGACCAAAATAAATGATAGTAAAAAGTGCAATAATGAGAATGGGTACCAATAGAATATAGGTGAAGCCAACATAAGGCATATTTGCTCCTGCAGCCATTAGCATAGCCCAGAGATTAATAGGTGGCGCAGCAGCAGATAACATAGCGGTGACATAAATAAACCCGGCAGTTCGAACTCTGGAAATACCCATATATTGCATAATTTTCGCTACAGTTCCACCTACCACAAAAATAGCCACACTACCTGCACCGGTTAAAGCTCCGGGGATAAGCATAATGAAGACCATTAAAGCAAACAAAATCCATTTTTTATCATAAAAATGCTCTACAACATTGGCAACCATGGCATTAATAGCACCAGTTTCAGAATAAATGTTAATAAATACAGATGCCGTAACAAATATCAGGCCTAAGTCAATATAGGTAAAAGTACCTTCTACTAAAATACGTACTGGAAAGCCGAAGCCGGCGGCAACGGCCCCGGCTACGGCAGCTATAACCATAGAAATCTCTGCTGATTTTAATTTCCAGAGGCTAAGAGCATAGGCAATAATCATTACCACTAAAGTGATTATCGTTTGTTGATACATCATTTCCTCCTAATAATAATTAATTTAATATAGCTGGAAATTATTATTCGCAGATACTCGTTTCTAATTCAGAGTACATTGCTTTAACTACTTCGGTAAGTTCAACTGAGTCTTCAATGACAGTCATCGGTATTTCATTTTCTTCGGCAATTTTAGTAAATTTATCGTCAAAATCAGCATCCTCTTTGACAATAAGGTAATCTGCATGAGGAGCAATGGCATCTATTGACCTTTCATTGGGTCCTCCCTCTCTGTCCCGTCTGGCTTTTCCTTCAATCTGGGCGGCAATAATTTGAATATCCAATTCTTTGGCCTTTTCAATCATTAGGTTAAGGCGGTCTATTTCATCATCAATAGTAATGCCGGAAGCTCCCAAACCTTTAGATGAGGACCCGATTACCACTAACATAGTTTTGTAACCCTTTCCTTCAATATCTTCAGGTTCCGGCTCGGCATTATAATCCCACTCTTCTACAGTCTGGGACCGCATAACCAGAAGTCGTGCCATCTTCCCGCCAGGCCCCTGCCCGGCATTGGTAATTAACAGGGGCTGTCCTGCCTTTACCGGTTCATCTCCGGTTATCTTGGCAAAACTGCTTACCGAAAACACAACACATACCAAAGCCATGAGTATTGCCACAAAAATTAACTTTTTTTTCATATCTGAAAATCCTCCTTCATTATTATATTCAGATCAATATAATGTTGCTTTTGTTTATAGAAATATCAAAATAAGATAAATGAGTTATAAATATATAAAAAATTATAGTGAACCATAGAAAAAATCTTTTTAAATAGGTAAAAACTAGATAGGATCTCCGAGATAAATCAGAACAAATATAGAAAAAATCTTT
>JAGYIZ010000004.1 GCA_018402425.1 Candidatus Atribacteria bacterium
AAATCTGTTTGAATGCTTGAAATAAAAAAAGCCTTACTTTAATTATACTAAAGTAAGGCTTGTATCATAGCGTATTTCTCGCTATTATATCTTTTAATCTTTTAGGCAATCCGCCAGGATTGTTTTTCATTTTATACTCTCTTTTTATCAACCTGATTTAAATACTGGTGGGCCCACCCGGATTCGAACCAGGGACCGGCCGGTTATGAGCCGGCTGCTCTACCAACTGAGCTATGGGCCCGAGGAAAATTTCTCCTTTAAAAGTATAGCAGATATCAATCGAAAGTCAAGAAATATATCTCATAAATCATCAGGTATATCAATATATCCATTTCTTAATTGGCCGCAGGCAGCATTTATGTCCTGTCCTTTTGAATATCTAATAGTTACCGGTATATGGTTCTCCTTTAATACTCTTTGAAAAATATAAATTGCTTGTTCATCAGAAGGCAATAAATTAGTTTGGTTATCAATAGGATTATAAATAATTAAATTCACTTTGGCATCAAAATCCATAATCAGGTGGCTTAATTTATTCGCCTGTTCTAAAGAATCATTAATTCCTTTTAACATGAGGTATTCAAAGGTAACCTGACGATTTTTCTTTCTTGCATAATTTCTGCAGGCATTTATTAGTTCTTTTAACGGGTATTTATTGTTAACAGGCATCAATGCTGACCTTGTTTTTTCATCCGCAGAATGCAAAGAAACAGAAAGTTCTATTTGCATAGGATATCCCGTTAATTTGACAATTCCCGGTATAATTCCACAGGTTGATACAGTTATTTTCCTGGCACCAATATTGATACCCTGTTTTGAGTTGATAATTTGAATTGATTTCATTATATTATCATAATTATTAAAAGGCTCCCCCATACCCATAAACACTATATTATGAATAATTTCTCTGGTCAGCCTTTGAACAGCCAAAACTTGTTCAATTATCTCTCCTGTTGATAAATTTCTCTTAAAGCCACCTTTTCCGCTTGCGCAGAAAAGACAATTCCATAAACACCCTACCTGTGAAGATATACATATTGTATTTCTCTTCTTATTTCTAATTAAGACACTTTCTATCAGCTGACCATCATTGAGTTGGAAAAGATATTTCTCTGAACCATCTAGTGATTTTTGAACCTTAATACATTTCATTTGCTCAATAGTAAATACAAAATCCAACCAACTAAGTAAATTTTTGGGTAGGTTACTCATTTCCTGAAATGAACTTACTTTTTGTTGATACAACCAATGAAATATCTGTCTAGCCCTAAAAGACGAAAATTCTTCTCTTGTTAATTTTTCTTCCACCTCTTTCAAGCCTAACCCCTTGATATCTATCTTTTTCTCCATAAGAAAAACCTTTTCAAATTAAATCAAAACAATAACCCTATCGATTTATGTTATCAGATAAAATATTATTGTTATTTTTCTTTTTCTTTCACTTTTTTATCTTTTACTATATATTATGTGCTGAGATAATCTATATATTAATCAGCGGGTTTCATTTCTTTCATCATCTCCTGAAAATCTTCATTCCCCTCCATCATTTCCGCAAAGCCTTCCATCATTGCTTCAATATCTTCCTGGGACATGGTTTCGCCAATTTCACCAGAAGCAGGCACATCCTGGGATGACTCGGGTGTTCCTCCAAACATAGGTTCCTGGGCTTCTAATAAAGTACCATCAAATAATTCATCAGGTAGTCCGGTATTATATTCTGCACTTGTAACCAGCATTTCCATATCACCCATACCTCCCATTGATTCCATAAAAGCCTGTGCTTCCTTTTTCTCTTCCGGAGTAAGGGAAGGGTCATCCACTTCCATTTGATTTGAAATAAGCATTCTATGAGAAACTAACATTGAGCCAATCGAACGATAATCCAAAAACTGTATATCGGTATTTATATTCATGGTAACTGTTTGACCGTCTTCCACCGTAGTAGTTTTTGTAAAACTCTTGGACTTAAGCGGAATATAAGATTCTTTATCAATCCAATAAATACCACTCATCTCGATTTCAGAATCTTCAGGCATATCAGAACTAACAAGGTCTTCCATTCCCATCATCCAAAGGGCATCATCTAGTTGGATTTTGTAAGTGTCTTTCCCATTTATATTTTCATCACCTAAATAACTGGTTTTCTCCGGTTTGAACATTTTCCATACCTGTAAAGAATCAACTCCGCCTTCTTCTTTTTTTACTTCACCGGTAGCCGGATCGATTGACCAGCTATATTGTCCATCATAGATATTAACCGTATCCATTCCCATTATACTGGTTTCCATACGGGACTTAAAAACTTCCTGATTATTTACTTTAGCTTTTTTATAATAAGTAATGGTTTTTATGTCAAAAAATCCGCTTTTCATTTCCTGAACAATCGTTAAATCCTGAATTCCACTAATTTGTTTTTGATAACTTCTTTCCATCTGCTGAATAATGGTATTGATGTTAGCCGAAACTATTATGGGAAAAATAAGCAAGAGAACAAATAAAATCAAAATAATACGTATAGTACGATATCCCTTTTTCATCCTATTATCTCCTTTTAAAATTATTAATAATAAATCTATTACTTATCTTATCTTATCTTATCTTATCTTATCTTCAAATAGCTAAATCTTTTGTACATACCCGACCAGACAATGCTATCACTAGAAAATTCTCTTTTTAAAATTTCTAAAACTGTCAATCTCTTGGACCAAATATTGCCGTACCGATTCTTACCAAATTAGCTCCTTCCTCAATTGCAACTTTGTAAGAATTAGTCATCCCCATGGACAAATATTTCATATTAACTCGTTCTAGATTTAATTTTGACAAACTATCAAAAATATTTTTTGTTCTTCGAAAAAAAAGACGAGGTTTCTCAGGATCATCAAAACGGGGACCCATAGTCATTAACCCTTCTAAATGAATATGTGAAAGTTTGGAAATATCTATCACTAATTTTTCCATGAAACCCTCAAAATCCTCATACTCAGCAGGTTGTATCCCATTTTTGGTGAATTCACTTCCAATATTTATTTCCAATAAAATAGAAACAAAATCCTTTCCTGCCTTTTTAACTCTCTTATCTATATCCTCTGCCAGCTTTAGAGAATCCACCGTTTGAATGACATCGAAAATTGGTAGTGCCTTATTAATTTTATTTTTCTGTAAATGCCCAATCATATGCCAGTTGACTTTTTTTACTGTCGTTGGATGAAGGGATTTTATCATATCCTCTGCTTCTTGAACGTAATTTTCTCCGATGTCTGTTATCCCTGCTTCTACTAACTCTTCTACCTCTTCGGTTGTTCTTGTTTTAGCGGCAACTACAATTTTTACATGAGAAGGGACTTCTGACCTAATATTTTGGTAATTTTCTTTAATACTCATTTAATCATCTCCAATAATATTATGACTTAATTTATAACCATTTTCAAGGATTCATATATAGAAAGATAATCACAATAAAAAATAAAAGTCGGCAACATGGCAATCCTGGCTAGAGCTTTAGATCCATGGCTTTGCGTCCTACCCTTTCGGATAGTTTGCCTTTATCAACTTAATTATTTAATACAACAAATCAATTATGTATACAAAAATATTATGACTCTTAATTATTATATTCCTATTTTGTATTTTTAAGTAAAATATTTCATTTTTATGTTTTCTTTTAATTTATTTTTAATAAATGATATTTAGAAATCCGTTTCAACTTCGAATTCAATTTGACTAATTTGAGATATATGTTTTTATTAGCATTTTCATCAGCTACTGTATATTGTTGTCAGTAGCAAAAAATAACAACAAGCTGCTAATACTTACATATCGTTGTTCATTATTAAGAAGAATCATTTTGTTTATAATACTAATAATAAATGTAGCCAAAATGATATAATCTTCTTTTGTTTATTTGAAAAATATTTTTAATATTTCCTTAGCCTTAATATAGTAAAGGAGATTATCAATGACCTATTTGTTGGGATACGACATTTGGGAGTTCCTCAATAAAATCAACCTTGTGATTCAGACAATGGACAGTTATAGCCTCTGCTACTTCTCCCCAGCAGAATTGCAAAATTAACGCCCCCTTACCCGGATGGAGCTGAACAGGATCCTGAAATATGGTGGAAACATGTCAAACTATCCACAAATCCTTATTTTATCAAAAGCTCATATCCGTATTGATGACATTAAGGCCATCGGGATTTCCCTCCAGATGCTGGTTTAATCTGGTTGACAAAAACAGCAGGTATTACGACCTTCTATCATCTGGTCTGACAGCCGTGCTGTTGATATTGGTAATAAGGCTTTTTCAGATATTGGCCAGAAAATCTGTCTTTCTAAATTATTAAACTCATATAGTAATTTCCACTGCTTCCAAATTAAAATGGGTAATGGAAAATGAGCCGAAATATATAAAAAATCTTATAAGGCAATGCTCTGATGATTATATTTCCATGAAGATGACCGGAACAATTAATACTACTCCGTCTGGTTTGTCAGAAGGTATTTTCTGGAATTTTAGGTGTAATAAAGCTGCTTCGATTTAATTCTTAATTATTACAAAATTCGCCCTGATTTGATCCTAAGTATTGTTCCCTACCTTTTCTGTCCAGGGGAGGGATTATCTTCAGAAGCTGCAGAAGAATTAGCGGCTAAAAGCAGGTATAAAAATTTCTTACCGAGCCGGCAATCAACCTATGGCTACCTTTTCACCAGTGTACAATCCGGATAGCCTGCAGGGACCTCCGGGTAATATAATAGGTGCACTGGTAAACCAGCCTATGATTGCGATCTTATGTTAATACCTTTATTCATGTTAATCACACAGACAGTCAGCGCTTGGGTACTTCTATGTATATTGGTTTGGCATTTTATATAGCTGGCTAAAAAATAAAATTTATCTACGAGTTCGGATAACATTAAATATGAGCAGATGGATATATACTGGCTTCCCAATCTCACACTCCGGGTTCAGAAAGTTGTTGTTTTCTCAGCACGGCAGTGGTGAGAATATTGGAAAATCAAAATATTGGGGCCCTACATTCCAAAAATTGGACTTTAATATTCATGATAGAAGACATCTATTGAGCCTCTCAGGAAGGTATTATTTTGCTTTTAAACTATGGTCTGGACATTTATGAAAGAGTATAGGCTTGAATATATCAACTATTAAAGCAGGAAAACAAATCAGTTTTCAAGTTCACTATTCGAGAATTTTTTCCTGTTCAGGCACACAATTAGAAATGTCCAATACTGACGGTTCCCAGGGAGCTGAGGCAAGTTAGGAGCTAAAATATGGAAAGCCAGATGATGCCTTTGTAGAACTAAGGCTGACATCATCTATCCCGATAAATCTCTCTCAATCATTTATCAGGATGTTTATAATAATTGGCTTTCATCTTCAGGTATGGGGTCAGGTCTTCACATTTGACATTTCATTAAGACAATGTCAGTCTGAAGATATTTTCATTATAACTCTTATTATCTCCCTAAATCTATAGTTATATAATACTGTACATTTATATTATTTAATATTCCCACCTATTCAGTGAGAAACTAGAAATTTGACCTGGTATAATAAAAAAATAAATACAGCTATGCTATTTATTAATAAAACAAAGACAAAGTTATGATTAAAATAAAATTAGTTGTACCAAAATTATTAAGTAATGACCAAAACATAAAAGGAAATACACAGATTCTTAATTTGGAATATAGTACCCGGTTACTGTCAGGCAGGTATTAAAAGACAATAAAATAAATATGCATTTCCTGGGTTTTATGGTGATAAATGGCAATAAAAATACAAACAAAAATTTCTTATAGAGGAATCCTGTGAACTTTAAATTGTTTCTACTTATGGCTGGTGGATAATGAAAAATTCCTAATGGATAATTGATGAATTAAATAGAATAGGAAATTTCAGTAAAAAGAAAAAAATGGTATTTCCACAATATCAATTGATAATGTAAAGGAAATGGCAAAAATATTCTTTATCTACTCTCGAAGTCAAGAAGTTGCACTTGCAATTAAAAATAATGCCGCCTGCACGCTATGAACGAAATTATGGTAAATCAGCTTTTCTGAGCAAATTCAATCTGCTTCGTTCGACTGTTGCTGTTGTTGGCTGTGGTGGATAGGTGGAAATATTATTGTGTCTGTTAGCAAGGTTGGGAATAGGACACTTAGTCGTTATAGATGGAATATACTAACGAAGTAATTTGAATCGTCAGTTATTATGTACAGAAAACAGCATTTGGAAAGGTAAAGCAAACAGCTGCAGCAGAATGTTTATTAATTTTAGGTATAGCACAAAGCCTATTCCCAATTCATTGACTTGAAAATATCGAATCTATACAGGGTAGACCTGGCGGTTGATGCCCTTGACAATATTCCTTCTCGTTTTATTCTGGAAAAATCCTGTAAAGTTTAAAAAATTCCGCTCATCCATGGCGCCATTAATAATTTAACGGACAGGTTAGCACTATTTTCCCGAGGACAAAGGTCTTGAAATAGCCATTTGCAATCCTCCGGAAAGACCATAATAAACAAAATAAAAAAGCGTAATGCGCGTTTCCCTCGGCTGGCTCCCGCTCTTGTTGCCTCACTTCGGGTAGCTGGGTTGTAAAGTCCTGCTAAATAGAGGCAAACCTTTAAAGAGCAGGTGCTTCTGAGTAATTTAGAGAATCGGATATAAATGTTTTGGAGATGGGTTGAGGTTACATCGAGTAGTATCGCGTATCGAGTATTAAATACAACAAGAATAGGATATACTTTAACAGTTATCAATTAATCATTATTATCAAATAGCTAATTAACATTAGAACTAATCTTTTCCGTTATTTCACACAAGCATAAGTCCATTCTTCTTTGTCGTTGCGAGCCTGCCCTTAACCAATGTTAAGAGGTAGGCGTGGCAATCTCATATTCCCAAGTAATTTGTAAACTAGGTTTGGGATTAGGTTTTGGTTTATAGTTTTTGGTTTTTAGTAAGAATTTTCTCGGGTAGAAGTGGATGAGACTGCTTCGGTCGCCCTGCTCCCTCGCAGTGACATTTTGGTCGTTAGTCGTTGGTATTTAGTATTTTGTAATTATTTTAAATAAGTTTGAATAATGTCATTTTCTTTTTTTGGTTTCGGTTATATCTTCTCTGTCATTGCGAGACATGTTGAAAACATGTCGTGGCAATCTCATACTATTATACTGGAAGTATTTATAATTCAATAATGTTGTTATTATCCTAAAATCATAAAGATTTTTACATTTAAGGAGATTCATAGATTTACTTATTTAATTAACCTATCTATTTTCCAAAATTGCCTGATTTTAATTTTTCAAGCTTTTCTTTGGCTAACTTTATCTTTCCCACAAGAGACATATATATTTTATTTTTGGCTCAGTACCGGATGGACAGATAGCATACCAGGAACCATCTGAAAAATATACATTTTAAGACATCTGATTTAGAATAGCAACGATTTCTTCCTTCTGTGCCTCATAATCATATTGAAATGAAGTCTTATAGTCTATCTTGAGATATATTCATTTCAAAATCTCGGAAATTTTCTCGAAAGGCAGTCATAATTTTTCCATCTGCTGCTCTTCTATTCCTTCCTAAATAAATTGATTCTAAATGTTCAAGGAAATACACGTGTTTCTCATAAAACTTGCCAAAACATCAACTAAATGTAATCCCCGTTTTTATAATGACAGACATTTCAGCAGTATCAGAGCCTTCCAACTGCGTCTTTATCCCGCACAAAATCTCCGATAAGATACCCTATGCTCTCCTCGCAGCAAATAAGAAGAAATGCCGCCCTCTTTTTCCAATTCCATTGCTGTTACAGATAAATTTGAGACCCGGTCGGGGTATCATAAGTTAGCAACCAGTATAGCTATTGGAAACGACTCTGCCAGCTCTGAAGTAACAATTGTTTTGATAATAAATCCTTCTTTGGGTAGTTGCTTATTTTCTTTCTTCGGCTTTGAGAATGTAGTCCAGCAGCAGTGCACCGGTCTGGTTGCCATTTAAGAATTAGATAGTTATTTCTGGTATCAGAGGATGGTGCTTGATCGCTGCGCTCCTCCTGTGGCTGTGGGTGGGGACCGTATCTCTTTGCCTTCGTATGACTGGCTTGTGGGGAACACTTTATCGCTACGTCTTCGTGACTGGTGGTAGAAACAGCAATAGCAATTCGGTCCTGGTCCGGATCAGTCGCTATCAGAATATCAGCATTGATTTCTTCCCCAGTTTTACTGCACGTTCAAAAGCCTCCGGATTCTCTGGATTTGGAGAATCAACCGTCGTGGAAAATTCCGGGTCCGGTTTTGCTTGTTCTCATCAACAAAACATTTTATAACCCATTTCTTTTAAAATCTTACGGGCGGTATATTGCCTGTTCCGTGCAATGGAGTGTAAACAATATTGATTTCTTTATCTACATCTCAGCAAAATTAATTCTTTACCTTCTGATAATAAATGCGGTCTAATTCTTTTCCGATTAATTTAAATAGAAGCCTTCTCTTTGGCTTCTTCAAAGTATTTTGATTTTGAATAATCCTCAATCATTTCTATTTGTTCAATAATCTTATCGGCAACTTCTGGTAATATCTGGACGCATTCTCGCTGTAAACCTGTCATTGTACTCCGGAGGATTGGTACAGCCGTAACTACAATCAGCAGCTGCTCAGGTTTGTTACCATAAAAGATAATTCTGGAGTTGGCGAATATCTTCAAAAGATACACTTTAATTCCATTGGCACAATATCCGGGCAGTCCTTTCGAATTCCCTGGACTTGTATCTACAGTCATAAGCGATGACCACTCCTTTGTCTTTGGCATTTTCCACATTTTGCAATAGATAACTGGCCAATCCCTGAGTTGATTTTCCAACCGTATATATATTCATTCTATTGGTTCCCATGCCAATTTTTCCACGCAATCCAGCAGTACCAAACTCCAGGTCTTTATAAAAACGGTCCTGAATTTCCTCTTCATTATCCACAATTGATTTTAGCTCTTTCTTGTCTTCCTCCTCAAGGGCAGGACTATTTAACCATTGATTGTATTGTTCTTTATAATTCAATTAAATACCTCCATCAATCGGGGTCAGGCTTCATAATTTCACATTCTATCTCT
Organism: Candidatus Atribacteria bacterium; assembly: GCA_018402425.1. Classification (GTDB taxonomy): domain Bacteria; phylum Atribacterota; class Phoenicimicrobiia; order Phoenicimicrobiales; family Stramentimicrobiaceae; genus Oleincola; species Oleincola secundus. The sequence continues at coordinate 9,137 of JAGYIZ010000004.1, forward strand.
TTCTTCTTTTTAATTATGAAATCATTTTCCTGATACCTATTATTTAAAACGTTACTTACTGTTGAATTTTTTATCTCTAGTAACCTGGCAATCTCTAAATTATTGAGATTTGTAAAGTTATAGAAGAAATGTATTGATAATTTTCTTATATCCGACAATCTTTTTGTTTTTCTATTACCTTTGATACTATCAAAAGATGTGTTGGTCACGTTTTGGATAATTTCAATTAATTTTTCTTTATCAAGAGATGTATCATTTTTTTGCGATTTCAAAGAATTAGATTTTTCCGAATCCTCTAAAAACATTTCTGTTATTTTTGTGCTTTCATTTTCTTCCATGAAAGAAAGATATTGTAAAATAGCATCTGATCTATTTTTAGAAAATATATTTAGAGGAAAATTAACATCAACAACTCTGGGATTTCCACAATATTCCGCATGACTACTAAAAGGATAGTCTAAGCTATCTTGCAATTGTGCCTGTACTGGATTTTTATGAATATAACGAATTAAGGAGAGCAAATAAGAATCTTTGTTACAAAGAAAAGCCTTGTATCTTTGTTCAAAAATATGGCCAGTCGTCCCATTTTTATTATGATAATGCCATGTAAAAACCTGTTGAATACCTTGCATAATTTTAGATAGAGGTATTTCGCCCACCTCAACTAATAAGTGGGCATGATTGTCCAAAATACAGTAAGCATATATTTTAAAATTATATTTTCTTTTGTATCTTTTTACTATATTTAAATATTCACGCTTATATTCATTATTTTTAAAAATATGGGTCCGATTATTACCTCTAACAATTATATGATATAGGGCACCTTCATAATGTATCCTTGTTTTTCTTGACAACTACTTCCTTCCTCATTTGCTAAACTATCGATCATATAACTAAAATTTACCTAATAATTTAGTTTAGCATAATTATAGTAGTAATACCATATTTTGTGAAATTGTGAAGCCTGACCCCGAATATCTTTATTGGACCAGGTAGGATTGCAATACTTCCTTAGTTAGTTTATCCTGGACAAATACTACACAATAATACCTGTCCAACTCACTTTCCCCTACATCACTTAAATCCAAATCAGATACAAAACTGAATTTTTTTTCTTCCATCGGGGCAAGCTGGCAAATATCCTGATTTTCAAAAATATCTTTCACCAGATAGAATAATTCACTCTCATCTCCCTCGTAATACACCATCCCACTAATAATTATATTATGAAGCATAGAATGGCTTTCATTGGCAATATCTCCCTGGACAATAATTTTTCCTCCGCAGACCGACTTTTTAGCATTGATCTGAATCGGTGAAGTTTTTTCTAACTGATTATCAATGATGCCTTGATAGGCAGAAATATTATCATCGATATCCCCACAATCACAACACAAACCCTGTACCCTATCTGAAAGTCCGTTAAAAAAAGCATCCGGTGTTCCTTTTTTACCACCACCTGCATACCAATCATACCTGTCATTAGTCTCGGGAATATCATAACCGTCACCCCAGATATGTGCTTCAACTAATATTACCTTACCCGGTTCATAGTTCCAGGCTAATTCTTCCAGACAAAAAGCTGCTTTCGGGCAGTGGGTGCAGTTAGCATTGATAAAAAGCTCTATCATTACATTTTTTGGGATTTCAGACGAATTGAATCCTTATTATTACTTCCATTCACTGTTTTCTGAATTATCTTGCTGCTGCCTTTTCAGTCTAGTCTGGGCTAAAATTAACAGAAAAGCAAACCCTAAGCCAATGATAATCATAACTATAATGATTAATATTTTCTATCTTTCATATTCATATAATACTCTCTATTCGCTCTCTCCCTAACTCTATCTTTTTTAACATAGTCTTGGCATAACCAGCCAATTTGCTTTCGGAGCAAGTTCAACAACCTTTGCAGCGCCTCAACGGTTGAATTCTTCTTTCTGGTGACATAGGCTCCGGCTGATTCCATAATAAGCCTCAGCACTTTTGGGATTATTTTGATTACCTCACTAAAATGCTGTTCTGCTTTTTAAAATCACGTATGGTTAAATAAATATTGCCCAGCTGTAACTGAAGTGGAATCCTTATCTTTCTTTTTAGATTGGTATTTAATTGCTTTTCACCGTGGGTATAGCTTTCCCCCATCTCCACGGCTTAGATAGATGCTTGCAATATTCTGTGGTAAACTATGATGGTCTACAAATTTCTCTGCCTTATGGTAATACTCCAGAGGGCAAGCTGGTTAATGCCTCTGAGCAGCCAGAATATTCCCATAGATATCATAGTACATCTCACCTGCCAGAGTTCCACTTCAATCCTTCCTCATAGATTTCCAATTGCCTTATGTGATTTCCTTTTTTATAATTTGCTGATTACCATGATACCAATAAACTCGAGTCATAAAAGGCCTGATTAAAAACAATATCAATATAGCAAAAGTTATTATAAAGAAGGAAGAATGACCTTTATAAAGGGTAATTCCTTTATTATTTTCTTTTTCTCCAGATGTTCTTCGCCGGTAGTGGCAATATTGATCTGTGCAGCTGTGTCAAACCTATAAATAGCAGAACAAAGAAAAGAAGTTGCCAATTGTAATAGGAAACCAAAGTGAATCTAGAACAGCGATTACACACCCCAGCTAACCCAATTGTAAAAACCTTTTGTTCCCTTTTAATTTTCCAAAATGTTTAAATATATTGTTATTGCGATAATAAGCAAAAAGTATCCAGATAAAAGTATTAAACCGATAATTCAGTTCAGACCAGAGCTGCAGATATTCATTATGTGCCTGAGCAGCAAAACCATGTGGATGATATCACGATTATGTCATTTCCAGGCAAAGTCAGCCTGATACTTTAAGGAATGATAGTCATAGGTTAGTCCTGATCCCAATAGAGATTATAATCTTCAATCATCATCAGGTAATTTCCAGATATATTTCCCCGCCTCAAAACAGAAGACTGCCTGGGAATTTGAGAGATGAGATTGTTGCCCAGCTTCTCAGCTGGCCCAAAGATTGTACCTTTTTTATTAAAGGGATGGGAATATATATTACAAGTAAAACCTATTATTATTGAGTACTAAAAACAAAGGAGTAATTTTTGTAATATCTTTTTTGCTTTTCTGTGGTACCTTTCAGGAAAAGGGAAGTGTTATCAAAAGGACATTGGTATCGAGTATCAAGTCTTAAATAAAATAAGAATAGAAATAAGACATTTCTTATTCTCAATGGTATTATCGCAAAACTGTAAATAGGTGCATTATTCTTTTTCATTATTATAGTATATTTTTCTTGTCATTTGCAGGACATGTTGTATGTTGTGTAATCATTCAGTTATTCCTGCATTCTTTGTCTAAAAACTGTGAACCAAAAAACAGATAACCTTTTTCACCACAAAATATTCCTGTATTTTGCTTATCACTCATCACTTATCACTCATCACTTATCACTCATTACTTGTATTTCAGATTGAATTACCTGCACAACTGCTTTTGCCCATTTATTTTCGGTTCCCTCATATTTGTAGAGTTCATATTATTCCCCCCGTTCTGTCAGCGAAAACGTTGTCTGAGTGAGCCCTGTTTTGAAGATATAAGTTACATGTTACACCACAGGCTATGCATTCATATTCAAGCCCATTTTATCTTCATAAGATCCGGTTCAACCAGCTTATCTTCAAATTATGTGCTACTTCAAACTTTTTGGTCTGATTTGCACCTACTGTTGCCATGTAGGAAATACCTTTAAATGACAACCTCTAATTCTCCCTCATCCTTATTCATCACCCAGCACAGAAGGTGTAAATCCTCCCCAACCGATTATTAAGCACTCCTGTGTATTAATAAATATTATGTGTAAACATACTTTTTCATTAAAAGTTCGCCTTTATTTCAGGTTCACAAGCCTTGTGTAAAAAATCCTTGCTTTTGGAGCTCAGTTTAAAATGTTGTCAACAGAACCGTCCCTGAACAATTGTTTAATAAGTAGGGACTGATGATATTTTTCATAGATGAGCGAACTGGACAAAATAACCCCGTCAAGGCCAAAGCCCGTCCCAGTTCATCCTGCACCTCAAGTAATGGTGAAGTTTTACCACCACAGGCTCAGAGAGAAACAGAAATTTTCATCATCGAAAATATTAGTCTAGCCGAAATAAAAATTCCCGCTCTTTTTAAAGGTCATGCCTGTGCCATTTATAACCCAGATTACTTAAAGTACTGCTGCTAACATTTGGTTGCCGGTAATGATGGAAGTGGTCCCTTCAGTTGTTCGGGATGCCTGAATAGAAATCTTGGGAGTGAAATCAGTAGGCCTGAATCCTGATCTTTATATCTGCATAAGTGCTTAGAGCTTACATTTGCCATTGAAAAATATTTTAGGAACACCGTCTAATGAGTACAGTAATAACGTTGGGTGGCATCTGCTGTGGAACAGGAACCCCAGAGGGCTGAATCCCTGGGATCATTTCATCCCCTATCATATTCATCAACTATTTCTTCTAAATTGGCCCAACTTGGGCTTTCATGGCAGGCATCTGTAACAAATGCTTCTACCAACACAACCTGTTTGCTTCTTCTTCACCTTCTCCTTCGCCCTCTCTCACACTGGTAGATACTACCTACATCAGTAAAAACAATTAAGCCCAGAGTAAAAATAAGCAGTAAAATCAATATTTTCATATATTTTCTCCTCTATAATTTTTTAGTATTTTACTTTCATTTAAGATTTCAGATTAAGTAAAAAACATTTTAATTTATTATATTTACATTCTACAAATTTAAAATTATCAACTATAAATTTAAAAAGTGCTTAATGAATACGAATAAAACAATTTTTCCTACAAAAAGACACCTTAAGGTTTGTTTTTTTGTAACTTTTAATTTTTTAAATAGCAAAGAAGACTAATCATTATTGGGGTCAAATAAACCCCATTCATAATATAACATTCCAAAAAACTTTCAATAATTGTCTTTATTAAAAACAATTAACAAAAAGGGAATGCATATAATGCATTTCACTGCATCATTTACAAATAAAACATTCTGCAGTAGCCTTATGCAATCTAAAGGCATTAATCATTTGTTCCATTTAGCCTTATAGAGATCGTAGCATCCCTATTTTAATATCATCTTTAACCACTCCCATCTCCCAGCACACTCTATTTCTGAAGGACTGGTATCACTTAATCTGAAGTAGTTAAGGTTATACACAATCAGAGGTATCAACAAGTTCCATCTGACTCCCAAAATCCTTCAACTTCATTTGCCTCTGGGTCAGCAACTGTGATAAATACATAGTAGTCATCTTTGGGATCTAAGCACTTGGTAGTCCATTCAATTGGGCAACCTTCTCCGTTTTTCAAAATCAACCGGTTCAGGCAAGGCTTGGTCTGGCATTCATCTGTTTCAACTTCTTCTTTAAAAATTCGATGAACCATGAGCCTACATCTGTACAATCATCATAGCAGCAAAGTTCGTCCCCCCACTCTTCTTCTGCAATTTCGAAGGTTACCTCACAACCATCGTCTTCACGGGATCTTCTCCATGTATCATCAGAAACTGGTGATACATAGGGATCATCAACATCTACGATTACTGGAATTTCGATACATACATCATCTGCACATTCGCCAGAGGCGATTTCCATCAAGATGCACAACAATCGTTAGTTTCTTCGCCTTCTTCATCAAACCCCATTTCAGACGCCCAAACTGTTTTATCTTCATTTGGGAAAAGAACAACATTACCTTTGCTTAATCTCAGAACTAGCCGGTAATATTGGCAGTTACATTGCCATCTACGGTTTCGAAGCAACAATATCATGATTTCCTGCTGGTACATGGGTCTTTCCACCTACTTCAAGCTGAACCGACCAGAGATTTCTACGGTGGCTTCTTCGGATTTCACCTTCGCCTTCACCTTCGCCCTCGCCTTCTGCGGGAGTACCAAATCCGTCACAACCGGCAAATGCAAAGATAGCTAAAAATGAGATCAGTAAAAGTACTAATAATTTTCATTAAAATTCTCCTTTCGTTTTTCGTGTTTCTTAATTTTTCTCTGTTTATTCCCATGGATTTTACGAGAAGTAATTTCTCACTTAATCTGGACTCTTGAGCTTTTTACCTGTAGACTTCAAAAAGTATTTTACAGATAAATACACCGCATGTCGACCTCATGCAGACTAAGAAACCAAGCCAACTTTATATTCAATCATTATCATTTATAAGCCATTTTTCCTTAAAAGTCAAGCTGCTTTCAGCTGTTTGTTTGAAAGCGGTTTTAGTTTATAGTTTATAGTTTTTAGTTCTCAGTATTTCACTCATTATGATACTACATACTCAGTACTTTTCTGTCTCCCAATTTAAAGACCTACTAAATCTATCTTAAATTCCTATTCTCCCGGTGGAGAGGAATCGCCACTATCCGGTTCATCCGCACTATCCGGTTTGTCATCCAGATGAAGTGGAGTAGATATGCTCCCGCTCGAGGGTGAAGGAAGGAACATTTCACTTGAAACTGTTTCATCACCGGCTGTACTAAAATCAGGGGCATCTGCTCCTCCCAGACTTTTCCCGGAAGCCATATTCGTCTTGGTTATAGTTGCTGCAATCAACATATCCCTGAATATCTTCACAAATACCGTCTACTCCGCTCCTGTTAGATACAGCTTTTGAAATACATCGTTCACTTCTTCGAAAAACCAATTTCCAGAGAAGCTCACCAAACACAGAGATTTCCCATCTCAGTGCCTCGGCAACCTCTTGGGTTCTGCCCTCTCTAACGCTCCGGGAAAATACTTCAGAAGAGAATCATGGTACACCGTTATTTAAGCCCCTCAGCCAGGATTCAACAACACTCTCTTCATCATAAGAAACATCTTGAATTGGATGTTCCAAGTGCCTGTTTTGGCTGCTTTTAGGTTTCGGCTTCATATGGCGCTTCTACAGTCTCTCGTCAACTTTTTTGCCAAACCTTCCTTAAACTTGTTCAATAATGATTTTTTCAGATATATTATTGTTTTTGCATCAGTCAAGAATTTCTATAATCTTTTTATATTATGGGCATCAAAATTATTATCTACACTTATAGTTAAAAGCTTTCTGCTTCTCTGGTATTTATGTCGGGGTTAAAGTTTTCTGCAGCCTCAAAAAATCATTCTCTTTTAAAACCCACTATATCTTGATTATTTCCAATTTTTCTTCCAAATTAGAAAGAATAATCGGTTTCTGGGCAACTTCCTATAGGAAAATACAGGCAAAGTAAAAATAAAGCAAGTAATAATACCAGTTAAGTTTAGTTCAGAATCTTTATTTGATTTTTACTTCTTTTTATTTTATTTCTCACCATTTTTTTTTTTTTTTTTTTTTTGCTGGATGCTAAAAATGTTTTTAGTTTTTGTTTATAGTTATTAGTTAAATCTTTCGGGTTTAATTGGATGCAAGTTACTTCGTCACGCTCCTCATAATGACAAAGAAAGAAAGTCGTTAGTTCTTGTCATTGCAGGACATGTTGAAAACATGTCATTGAAATCATACTTTGTTCTCCCTTTCTTTGTCTGAAAACTGAGAACGAAATCTGAAAACTATCTTTCACTTATTCCCACTGTATTCCACGGTATACGGTATACGTAATACGTTATACTATTTTCAGCTGCAATTGTGGTACAATGACCGCGTTCTTATTTCCAAAGCCATCCCGGACATAACGATGGGCTTTCGGATCAGGGCCATTTTGTCCGTCCAGATAAACATATATTCATATCTTTGGTTCAGCAAGTGGCTGTCCAGATACCATCTTCATTTTCGTCCTACAGGAGATGTTTGTTGGGATTCCAGTCGTTAAAATCCTCTACGGCAACACTGCTCAAGGATTCTGCGCCACAGCCCAGCAAGCTGAACTGAACTTCTGTTAGTCCATTAGGAATAATTCAGGGGATAACCAGTTAAAATTCTGAAGACTGTAAGTACTACAACGGCTACCGCTGCTGCTCCAATCCATTTAAGAAAATCAGGGATAGACCAAACATGTTTTAAGCGTTCCCACCAGGATGGTTCAATGGTAATTTCTTGCTCTGGTTTGACTCACAATTGATTAGGTCATTCGAAACAGGTACTGATTCTTCTTCAGTCAATAACTTTGTCAGAAAACAAATGTTCCCATTTCTTCTTCAGCAGGATGAACAGAATTTGAATATGTTTGTTCTAAATCCTTTCTTCCTCAGAAATATGCTGGTCTTAGATATTCCTGAATTAATTGTTTGGCTTTAAAACATTTCATTTTATCTTTTCACTCTTTTTATTTATTGCTTTTGAATATAAAATTTCTATAAAATATTCTTTTCTACTAAGTTATACGATTAGAAATGTTACACTAATTTAATATTTTTCTAATATTTTTCAGCTGCTCTCCGTGCACGGTAGAGTCGAACCTTCTTTGTTTCGGGAGAAATCTTTAAGATGGGCTTCAATTCCACGGTAACTAAATCCCAGTGCCTTAAGACAATAATCTCGCATTATTGGACTGGCAACGCCATAATGGCTGCATTTTCTCTTTTTGTCTGATTATCAGGTGATGCTCAGGGTCATTTTTATGTCCGGAAATTAATCCGTTTTTCACTACTTTTCTATCTGAAAATGAATTATCAATGGGAAATACTTTCAATATTCTTCTTTTAAGCGGTCCCGGGTTATATTCAGGGTAATCTGGTAAAGCCAGGTGAAAACGAAAAGCAAATTATAATTGAGACAGTGATTGGTATGTTTAACAAAAGCCTCCTATGGGTAATGTCTTCCGAATCATGGTAATTTCCGCACATGCGATAAGCCAAATTATAAACCATTCCCTTATACTTATCAATGATATGGGAAAATGCCTGGGTATTTCCCAACAGGCAGGCTTCGATTATTTTAAATCATCTTGAGGCATATGAATCTTTCAGCCAATGTTAAGTATACAGTATTGCATGTCGTGGCATATGACACTGGGTCTCCTGTAATTATAAATAGGTACAGCTGTTTTGACAATTGATCTTTGACAATCTTAACATGTTTACTAACCAGGTCTCAGATAATGAGGTGAGGTAGGCTATTTCACTTAACCCATTTTTTCTCTTCAGTAGTTTAATCCTTTGCAAATCGTTGATATAGCGGTCTACAGAAGAAGGCGCATGTGAAGTAGCCCTGGCAATATCAAGTGGGTGTTCTTAGTATGCATCTGGATAATTTTTGACATGGGTAATCGAAGGACCAATATCTGAAATAGCACCCCGTAAGGGAAGCAGGACGTTTTTCTCTTTCTGATAAGCCAAGACAATCTGGGATATCTTGGCCTGGGATTGATACAGATCCAGGCCCAGATCAGCCTGGATAAGTACACCCCCTTGCTGGTAGGCCTCCCAGATGATCTGGCCCTACCCTTTTGGGTAAAACCTCAAGTGGCTTTCCTGCCTTGGGCATGATCGGTATTAATATCGAATCGGCTGCTAGATAAAATAACCAGTTTGGATTTGGTCTTGGCTATGGTTTCCATTGCCATTTTCTCAGTCTTCAGCTACCACAGGCCAGGATCATCCAACTTTGGTCTGAGGCATCTTTGGTTTATTGGCTATGCAAAGATAAATCTCAACCGCACTAAAGCCTCGGCGACCTTGGGTTTTGTCCTGATAGCCATAGTTTTCCAAAAAGGTGAATAATCAGCCTGTTTTCAGGTTTTTCACTGCAGGCGACCATTATGCTTGTTTGTTAATACTCATATGAGACCCCCTTTTTGGATAAATAGCCTTAATCTCTTTTAATTTTTCCTGGTAATCACTGGTCTTCCTGATGATAGCGGGAATAAGAGGCTCAGGTATTCACCGTCACTTTCTCCGAAATACCGGTCAGATGGCGTATCTTATATACCGATCCCTCATCACTTAGATAAGAGATCTTGAGGAAGTTATCAAAATAGCGATGAATCGATAGGAGTATATTTGGTCTTTAAGGCTTCACCTCGGTGGGCTGATAGCGCTTGAGTAAAGTTCGATAATTCTGGCCTTGCGAAGACCGGGACCGATATCATGATTTCTCCCCGGGTGGGTATACTAACTCCTTTTGTTTTGATTTTTTTTGATGATTCTCTTGATGGTCGATGAATCGACCATCAGTACATCTGAATAGATCAGTCTGGAGAGCAGCCTCCTTGTTGAGCCGCCTCTTGGGCAAGTCGCAGGATTAGAGATTGTCTCAGGGCAGGAATCCCCTGTTTGTATGATTTCAGGTCTTCCTGGCAGGTAGAGGTAAGATGAACTGGAATAAGCTGACACTCTTTGATGGGCTTTCCTGCCGGTTCAACTGTGGAGACTGCATAGAATATGATCTGGTTATCAAATGTTGGCAAGATGGTGTTCTTTAACAAAATTATTGACATAGACCCAGGTACCTGTGCTTCTACTTTCGATAATCCATAGTCATCAATAATACGTTTGAAGCACCCCTCTGGTGACTTAAGTAAGTGATTACTGATACTTATTGTCATCTCATATGACCTCCCTTGATTCTATGATATTATAGTAACATAGACCTGGTGGCATATGAGCTAATTATACCGTATATCGTATAATATATTTAAATCCAATAAATATATGCAAACTATCAAATGTTGATTCTTTTACAATTTTCCAAAGCTCCAAAAAATCAGCTTACAAAACTTTATTAAATATAGATCTCTTCCTCTTCCGGGGGCTCCGGAAAATAATTTTCATTAATCCAATCTATTCTTTCCTGGCAATATGCAGGTATAGAATTACCATTGCTAAAAGTACTGCCGGGATAATGATCAACGACTAACTGATAAGCTGCAATTGCTTCTTCCCAAAGCTCCAGTTTTTCACAACACCATCCAATATAAAACTGTGCGCTTGGCGCTACTAACCTGTCCTCATCCGGCCAGGTTGAATTAGAATAATTATCAATTACCTTTTGAAATTCCTCTATGGCTATCTGGTATTCACCTTTTTCGTAATAGCAATAGCCGATATAATACTGAGACGGCCCACAATACTCGCTATCAGGATAGAGTAAAATCAGCTCTTCATATTTTTCTATAGCAGTATTACGATAATAAGTAATTCGATAAGTCTGGGCAATACTATATTGTGCCAGGGGCAGCAAGTCACTTGAGGGATAATTATCAATTAGCTTTTGATATTCAGTAATAGCATTGCTATATTCTTCTGTATCATAATAGCAATTCCCAATACCCAACTGGGCATCATCCGCCCACTGACTATCAGAGTAATCAAATAAGAAAGTATAATAAGCCAGAATAGCTGAAATAGGCAAACCTAGTTTTGTTTCATAGGTCCAGCCAATGTAATACTGGGAATCGTCCCTGTATTCACTATCCGGGTAACCGATTATTAAATTCTCAAACTCCTCTATTGCTTTGGTATAATCCTGCATAAAAATATAGCACCAGGCTACATAATAATTTGAGTCATCAGTCCAGATGCTATCCGGGAAATCGTTTATTAATTCCAGAAATGTATCCAGGGCAAGCTGGTAATTTTCTTCTTCATAGTATTCAATGGCAATATCGTATAATGCCCTATCCTCTTTGGGCTGAAGAACAACGGGATTGCCAAAATTTACTTCATTCACAATCTCCGGCTCTATATAGACATTAAGCAATTGAAGTTTAATATACCCCTCTCTAATAACAGTTACAGTTCTCTTCCCTGCTGATATTTCGTTTAGGAAAAAATGGCCATTTTGGTCAGTTTCTGCGGTATTAGTTGAACCGCTAACGCTCACCAGGGCATCCTGAAGCGGAACAGAGCCAGCTGTCGTTTCTCGATGCACAACTCCCTGTAGGGAGCCAGTTTTCGGATTAAGTATATTACATCCACTAAAAAAGACAGTTACTGCCAAAAAAATTGCAACAATTACAACCAAACCAGGGGACGGTCCTTTGTCACGCTTTCTTTTCATCTTATCACCATTACTTTTTTATATTTTAATTTATAATATCATCCTGCCAAGGGTAAGTTTCATCAAAATTTTCTCTCTCATTTATATTTCATCTATTTTAATAACTCTTTAAATTTGTCTACCGAAAGATCAGCATCTTTTAAGATACAACTAAGTACCTTAAGATGAATAGTTTTTCCTCTATGGAATGGTATTGTTACTCTTTTGCCATCACTGTTTTTAAAAATTTTATGGCTCCCACTTTGTCGGACAAGATAAAATCCTGCTTTCTTTAGCGCCCTGATTACCCTTGCAGGAAGTGAGGTTATTCTGTGGCAACTTCTCCTATTATGGCAGCCATACTTCTAAAGAAGTGAGACTAACGGAGTGGCTTTGAGATACTTTTTCTCCATTGTCCAAACGATCTATCACATGCAGACGAATAGCGTCTTTGATGTTATCTAAAACTTCTTCATAAGTATCTCCTTGAGTATAACAACCCTGCAATTCTGGGCAGATGGCAAAATAGCCTTCTTCATCTTTTTCAATTATAATAGAAAACCGATAAGTTTTCATATTCCTATTTTCCTCCTCAAACAATTACTGCCTCACAATTTTGATTTTCTACTGTTTAACCAATTCTTTTCTTTGAAACCGTTCCAATTTTACCAAGCATTTCTTCAGTTTTTCTAAGCGCTGTTCTATACCGCTGAATTCTGTTTCCATACTTATCCTTTTGGGACTTGAATCTAATAATATCTTTTTTCTGTGCCCTTAAAATAGGCAAATAATCAAAATATCGACTTAAAGCATCTGCTTCAAATTCCGTTTTAATTATAGAATTTTTCTGAAAAATAATTTTTCCAGTAGCAACGACATGGTATTTCAATTCAATGGGAGCATAATTTAGAATAATTAAATCGACTTTCTCGAAACCCAAAACACTAACTAATTTATTTTTCAATTCATATTTAAATTGAAAAGATGGTTTTTTAGATAATAAAACAGCAAAATCATAATCACTTAGCGGTCCTGTTTTGCCTTTTAGCTGAGAACCAAAAATATAAGCAAGTAGCAAATTGTTATTCTTAGATTCTGTTACAAATATTTTTTTTACTTCATTTAATTTATTTTCAATCACAGAAATCACACTCGTCTCTATCTTTTTTTAATTCAATTCTTTTTTTGCCCTATTGGCAAACTCTGTATCGGGAAACTCTTCCAGTATTAGATTATAATAATGCTCTGCCTTTTCCTTTTCACCTATTTTATCATAAGACAGGCCTAAGTGGTAGTAAACGAAATCACTTTTAAGGCCTGGCTCAAGGTATTTCAGATAAACATCAATGGCCTCCTGATATTTTTCCTGCTGATAATAAATCCAGCCCATATGATAGTAAGCAGAAGTAATATAAGGCCTTTCTTCCAATAATTCCTGGTAAATATCCAGTGCCTGCTGATATTCATCTACCCTGGGTATCAGACTACGGATCTCATAAATATAGGCAAGTCGGAGATATTGGTCGGTATGATCTTCTTCCGGATAAGCTTCAATTTGTTGTTGATATTTTTCAATCGCAATATCAGAGACCTCATATGCCTGCCGAAAATATTTTATTGCCCTTAGTGAACTTTGTTGCCCCTGTTGGAAATAAGCTTGTGCAATATAATAGTAAATTTCCGGGTTATCAGGATCTTGCTCTATGCATTTATTCAATTGCTTGACTGCTTCATCATATTCCTGTTCCCAGAAAAGTTCTTTGCCCTCTTTTAGACAGATGGTTTTACTGTCTTCCTCAATGGGTTGTGGCTGAGTGCGTTGCTCTATTTCCTGTGCGAACGGCTGAACAGGCAAGGTGAATGTAAATCCAACAAGTAGCAAAAGAAATAGGATTAATATTTTCAGTGACATTCTATTTCTTATTCTTATTGACATTCTTACCTCCTTTATTTTAACAAACTTATGTTATTAGCATTTAAAGATGCAGCAAACAAAATCAACTTTCAAAAACCTGTCCCCGGCAGCTTTTTGATATTCCTCTTTAACTAAAATTCAATTGTGATTATATCTTATTATAGTTGTGCATTCAAGAAAACACTTGATTTAACCATGAAAAAGCACCTTCTAAGAAGGTGATAATGGTTAAATAAATTGTTTTACAATATCAAAAAAGATGAAGTTAAGCTAAATAACAATTTTTCTACTGAAGTCCAAAGTTGGAATTACTATTACTTAAGAAGGGATTAAGTTTGAAGCAATAAAATAAAAACTGAAAGAAAAAGAGCTAAAAATTTCAACCTCTTGTAGGGGTTTTTAAAGCCACCCGCTATGCGGGTGCGATATTTATTAATCCACTAATATTTGAAGGTATTTGAAAAGAAAAAATCGTTTTTTTATTAAAATGATTTGTGTTATACTAATGGAGAAATTTAACAAATTTGCAATAAGCATTAAGTCATAAGTATTGAGCATTAACTATAAATAGAAGAACGATATCTTAAAACTTGAACAAATAAAATCAATATAAAAAAATTAATTGCTATTGAAGGTGTAAATGATTAAAATACCTGGAACAAAAATCATAGATAGATATATAATTACTCAAGTAATGAGTAATTTTTTGGGAGTAGTCGCTTTATTGACCATTCTGCTCATCATGGAAACAATGTTCGAGCTAATGGAAATGTTGATCAACAAAAATGTACCTATTTTTAATGTATTGGAATTGTTAATTTATCGTCTTCCCGCTTTTTTGGTATTAACCTTCCCTATTGCCCTGTTGGGGTCCAGTGAACTGGCAATTGCCCAGATGTCTACCAATAATGAAATTGCCGCTATGCGCACCGGGGGGATTAGTTTTCGCCGTATTATGAGACCTTTTGTGATAGCTGCTGTTTTCGTCAGCTTATTATCCTTTGTCACTAATGATTATATTGTTCCCGAAGCCAATCATATATCTCAGAATATCATCAGGGAAATTGTCTTAAAACAGGGACCGCCTCATATTCAACGAAATGTATTTTTTAGGGATGCAGAAAACCGTTATTTTTATATTAACCGTTTGGATGAGAAAAACATGATAATGCGGGAGATCATGGTTTACGAAATGACCCGGGAACGGTTTCCCAGGGTTATCACTGCAACCGAAGGCCGTTGGGTTGAAGATACCTGGGAATTAAAATTTGGTACTATTTACAACTATAATGAAGAAGGGAAAATCACCTATGAAATGAGTTTCCAGGATATGGAAATTCAGGTCAAAGATGAATTGCAGGATTTCTTTAAAAACCAGCGCACTCCGCAAGAGATGACTAGTCGGGAATTAAAACAGCAAATACAAATATTATCTGATGCCGGAGTGGATACTAAAAACTTTGAAGTTGATTATCATGTTAAGTTCTCTTATCCGCTGGTGGGAATTATTTTTGCACTAATTGGTGTACCGCTAGGCACACAAATGAAAAGAAGTACCAAGGCTACCGGTATTATTATTAGTATCGGACTTGTTTTTATTTACTATGTAGTTTATTCACTTAGCCGTTCCCTTGGCAGGGGTGGCATGATAGATCCTTTTATTTCTGCCTGGATACCCAATGTCATTTTTTTAGCACTGGGTATTATTCTGGTTTATCGTGCTGAAAAGACCTAGGATGGTATCGAGTATCGGGTGAATACTGGGGGAATAAGCACTTGCAAGGATGGATGATTGGAAGAATGCAAAAATGGTAAAGAGTAAAATACGCTGGAATAAGTAAAAAGTTTTTAGATTTTAGATCTTATTTTTTAGATAAAGAATGCGGGCAACAATGAATGAGATTGCCACGACATGTTTTCAACATGTCTCGCAATGACAAAATCGTATATCGTATTGCGTATAGCGTATATCGTATAACGTATAACGTTAAGATAAAAAAGAATGTAAACTAAAACAAGAGAAAGTAATAAAATTTAGAAATAACTATTAGAAATAACTAAAAGATATCGATTTGTCACTATATTTTTTGCAATTACCAAACTATAATCGAGAATATAATATTGAGTTACAATACGTTAACAATTAATAAAGATGAGTAAATTGAAAAAAGCAGTGTAGGAAATAATATGAGCACTAAAAAGAAAAATAATTATTCTTTAATATTTTTTATTTCAGGTATTATACTCTTACTTCTAGCAATTTTGTCACTTTCGGTTTTTCCTGTAAGTGCTCAGGATCTTTTATTCGATGAGCAAATTAGGGCTTATGCAGTTACCCAGTTTTGGGATGGCTTTACGGAATATGAAGTACGATTAACCTGGTCAGCCCTTGAAGGAGCTGATGAATATCGAATATATAAAAGCATTAATGAAGGTGAATTTGAAGAAATCAGGATAAATGATTATGAAGACGAAGGATTTCAACTCTGGTGGACTGATGAGGATATTCTGGAAGGATACACCTACAGTTATTATATTGAAGGATATTTTCAGGATGAATCCGTAGGAAGAACTGATACAGTGGAAGTTGATTTCTGGCTGCCCTCCTGCCCTGCAGAGTATCCAGTTAATAATGTAATAATAAATGAGGAAAATCCGGAATTTAAATGGGAATCAATATCGATTAATGCTTTTCCCTTTAAAAACGTCATTTTTTCGGCTGAGGGAGAATTCTTGTTATATGATCTAACTGCAGAAGAAGAAATTAAAAAAATTGCAATTGAAGACATCAATATAAATAGGTTTAAATTAATTACGGAAGATGAACCTGTGGATGAAGATCTTGCAGAGAATACTGACCAAACCGACATCAGGGATGTTGCTGATTTCGAGAACGAGCCGGGAGATAAAAATAGAGAACCTGTTGAAAATGAAATTGAAGTTAACAGTGAATCTGCTATAGAAGCTGATAATGGATCCGAAACCACATCTGAAGATCAAGTAGAATCTGCTATCGATGCTGTTGAGAATATTGAAGGTGAAGACAAAGAACTATTGCTAGTTAAAAAACACCAATATCAATGGCAATACAAGGTAACCGGTTTTGACATAAATAATCAGGCTATTGCCGAATCAATTACTGGTGGCCTTTTTTACTTTCAGGAAGAGGCCGAAGGAATCGAGCCTGAAAAAGAGGAAACAGAGGAAGATGTAGAAGGAGGATTGAATCTTGATGCTGATTTTCTCAGTTACCAGGTTATTGATGAGGAAGATGTGATTGTCGCTCAGGATAATGTTAATCTACGCTTCGAAGATATCGTACTTAAATCAAATTATCTGCAGATTATTATTGATAAAAATGAACTGATTGCCAAAGACCAGGTAGTTTTTACTAAAGGAGAAGATACTTATTCATGTCAGGCACTTAGTTATAATTGGGATACCGATAAAATTATCATGGATGAATTGTCAGGAGAAACCACCGGTGAAAAAATTAAAGGTAAAGTGTACTATCAGGGAGAGAAATTAGAAAATTTTCCAGATACTATTGATATCAAAGGTGGCTTTTTTACTACCTGTGACCTTGAGGAGCCACACTGGCATATCTTAGCAGAACAAATTACCATCTATCCTGATGATAAGATTATTGCCAAAAAGGTTTCCTGGTATGAAGGGAAAAAGAAAATATTTACCCTGCCCTCTTTCATGATTTTTCTAAGGGGAAAAAATCAATTTCCTTACCTTCCCGATATCGGAAAAAGCAGCAGTGAAGGATGGTTTTTTAAAAATCAATTTAATTATGTCGAAGACGAAACCTCTTATGGAAGTATTTACCTGGATTGGATGGAAAAGAAAGGATTAGCAACTGGTATTGAGCATACCTTTGAATTGGGAGAAGAAAAAATCGATGAAGGTGAACTAGTGCTATACTTCTATGGTCTAAAAAGAAAAAATACCAGTATTTATGATTTGGATGCTAAAGTAGATTACTGGCAAAACTTTGAAAATAATTTGCGGTTAAGGGCTAATTTGAATTACGACGGTACTATATATGCAGGTTCTAGTTCCCAAAACTCTACGCATATTCTTAAACCGGATTTTTACCTCTATAAGAAATGGGAAGATGCTCTACTTACTTTGACCGGGAAATATAATTTTAATTTTAGTAACACAACAACCAGCAACGGTAATATTAAACTATCCTATGACCATACTCTAACGGATAAATTGAAATCTAATTTTGATTTATTATACACCTCTAAGGATTCAGGGAATCAAATCATAGACCAACAATTGCGCCCTGAATGGTTAATTAGGTATAGCGGCAAGGGTTATACCTTAAACTTAGTTACCGAAAAACTTATTGACCTGGATGGAGAAAATAGCTCGGATACCCTTGACAAACTACCTGAGCTTACCTTTAAAAAAAGTAGTGCAAAAATTAAGGACACAAGTATAAACTACAGTATTGAAGCCTCCTTGGGTCGATATTATGAAAGTGTAACAGACCAGGAAAATGTGCGGGGAGAGTATATTATTAATGTTAATCGTCCTTTTAATATAAATGACAATATAAGATTAACTGCTTCCGGTTTATATCGACAGGATGTTTATCTGACCGGAGAAGCTCGTTATATGGTTGGTGGAAAATTAGATTTAAGGGTTGGTTATAAACCTGAATTTTATGGAAATTTCTCTTATAATTACTATATGTCTGAAGGGCCTACACCTTTTAACTTTGATACATTGAGCTCATTAAACGAATCAGCTAATGCTAGTATCGTTTTAAAACCAAGAGATGATTTGCAGATTAATTTATCCACTAATTATAATTTTGTCAGCGAATCTTTTGGCAATTTGGGAGCACGAATACAATGGAAACCCAAGGGAGAACATGATATTTATTTAAGCTCCTATTATGATTTAAACAATATGCAATGGAATAAACGGATAGATACCAGAATGTCTTTAAAACTAAGTGAAGATTGGAAAATAAGCTATAGTGGGTCTGTATATTTTGATGATTTTGATATTAGAAACAGTGTAATTAGTGTAGTCAAAGACCTGCATTGCCGGGAAATCAGCATTAATTATAAACAGTCTACTCAATCTATCTGGTTAGATTTCAAGATTAAAGCCTTCCCTACCGAATCCATCACCATCGGCCAATAAAAAATGTCACAGGGACGGAAGATCGTGTGACAACGTTAAGGAACAATAATTGTGGTAGTCACTTGAATAATATCAAAATCAGCACCACCGGTAGAATCTTGTGAAAAATCGTTAACTATATTATTATATGGGACTAAACTTGTATCGCTAATAGTTAAACTAAGGGCGTCATTCATATAATCATAAGTTTCCTCATCTTTATCAGTTGTAATCACATTCATAAAAATCTCTTCCGGATCACCCAATTTTGCGAGATCAATGGTAACCTGGAAATCAGTTTCGGCAGATGGAATATCCCATATATTTTCTTCTGAGTCGTTGCCTACTTCCCCCAGATGAAACCCAAAATCATCTAACCTAATGTAATAATAACCATTCTCCCAGTTTTCTATATCATCATATGGTGGAAAAGAAGCATCCTCTCTTGTATCAAAGACAATATAATAATAACCATCATCGGTATTTATAGTGCCATTTTCATTTATTTCCACCTTTATAGTCAGTTGCTTTTGACCTGTACCTCCACCATTTGGTTCTTCTGGCCATCGGGCACAGCCATTAATTAAAAAAATAGCTGCTATCATTACTACCAGGCAAAATAAATATTTCTTCAGATTTTTCACAATATGCATAATGGCCTCCAATTCATTATCAATCCAGGATCATTCTGCTTTTAACATTTCCGGTTACTTCAAGCTTATCATCACCAATATAGAAAACAGCTTGATCTCCGGAAATTTGCCGATCATTATCTATTTCTTCAATTGTTACCTGGCCTGTTAAGGATATTTTGTCTTCTGCATCATTATAGACTGCTTCTTTTGCAATGATAGTATAATCCTTTTTAGTAATCTTTACTTCTCCGGTAGCTGTCATATTTTTGGTATCGGTAAAAATCTCTAATTTTTGACAAACCCAGGTTACATTATCTGGTTCTCCGTCACTATCTTCTCTTTCCTGTATCAGCTTTACCTGATTCTCAAATATATAACGCTTGTCATTCAGAAATGCCTCTAATGTTTCACCATTAATAGTAATATCTTCTTTGACCAGCTTAACACTGTCGGTTATTTGTCCAACCTTTGTATCAACATTGAAAGATGCCTGAGCAGCAGTTAATGTAGTATCCTCCTGTATAATAACTACATTGCCGATAAAGACCATCTGGTCATTTTCCTTATCATAATTGACCTGATCTGCTGTTAGTTCTACAACAGATTCTTCTACCTGTTCATCTTCCTGTCCCACCATTTCAACCTGTTCCTGGGCAAAGAGGGGAAAATTTATTATACCGATTATTATAAAGATAGAAATGACCATAATAAATATTTTCCTAAATAATCTTTTCATAAACAATTATCCATCCTTTCCTTTTTTAAACTTCTTTGTTGGGGCCAGATCTCCCATATCTTCCGTTTTACAATTTCATAGTAACTGTTACTCTATTGGTTAGTTCAATTTGGGTCATATCCATATTAGTAGAAAGACCACCAGCCACAATGTAATGATCATCAACCTTTAATTCCACCTTATCATTACTGGACAATCTTTGCTCTTCCGAGTGCCAGAAAACTTTTTCCCCTCTTAAAGAATCACCATTTTCATTAGATATGACTACATTCCCGTTTAATTCCATATCTTTGTTTTGCATATTTGCAATAGATGTATCGGCAGAAATAGTTAAATTTGGTTCTTCATTTTTATAAATAATCATCTGTTTTATATCTTCAAACAAAGTATTTTGCCTGTCTTCGGCAATTGATACTGTATCTGCTTCAATTAACCATTCCTTCTTTTCATTTTTAATACCCAAAACCTTTCCTCCCTCGATGCGAACAGGTGGTTCGTCAACTATAATATTATCCTGTACTTGTTCGATTGCTTCTTCGGGAGACATTGTCTCTTCAGGTGAACGGTTAAAAAAATTATAAAACAAAATTACACTAATAATCAAAATTACTGCTAATATTAGAAATAAGTTTTTATTTTTCATTTTATCAAATATTAAGTATGAGGGAGGAAAATCCCTATACCTATACATTCCTTTGTTATCTTAATTTATTCTCAGCTAAATAACTTCATTTTGTGTCTTGATGGGGTCAGGTCTCAGCATTTGACATTTCATTAAGACAATGTCAAATATTGAGACCTGACCCCATCAACAATCAATAGCCTAAGTAGTACATCATTTCATCCCACTAATTTATCCTGGGCAGTTAGTATTATCATAATAATCGTATATTGATAATATGGCCAATATATGGTAAGCCCGTATGAATTCTTAACACTATTGCCAACATGGGATTTTCTATATGTATTACCCAACTCCATTGACCCCAGTTAATTTGGTCTGCACCAATTTTAAAACTGATGAATTGGAAGTATAAAAGGCAATTGATTTACCAGATGCTTCAAATCTATATGTTAGGTAACCCTGTATAATATGTTTTAGAATTTCAGGCATCACGATAGTATTTTCGGCACAGATGGGTGTTTATGAACCTGGGCAAGCCCGGAAATCTGGTCAGCCAGATTATCTATTTAGCTTGAATCTATAGCAGATAATGTTACATTACTTCCTGTACCCTGAATATTGATTATAATAATCCTACAATCTCGGCAGCAAACTGCTTAGATGTTTGACTGGGACTTGTAACCAGGGTTTGCAATACACAGTCATATTGCCAACCATCTCCCGGAACAGAGGCTTCAGAGGCGACCATAATTTGAGCATAATCCTTAACCTGATAGGCAACCTCAATCATTCCCATATGGCAAGCATCCATACCTATAATATCTATTTCTTTCCCCAACTGACCAGATATAAAAGATAATGCATCTTCAAGTTGCGGCATGGTAATCCTGCTATCGAGACCAAAATTCCAATCCCAGCAAATGTCTCTGTTAAGTTCAAGAGAACGAAATCCTCCACCATGATTCCATAGGACCAGCATATAGCGCTCTGCAGGATAATTCTGGATTGCCCACTGAGCAAAATCTTTTAATGTCTCAGGATCGCCCATGTTCTTTTGTCCCAGGTCCATTTTAAGTTTAGAATTAATAATTTCTGAATTCATATCCTGAGTTATATAATATCGCCTGGTACCAGTCCAGTTATTATTTGAAGAGTCATCTAAATGACCCAGACCAAAATCATTTAAAACATCAAAGGGAATTCTATCCATCTGCACCAAAATATTAACATCCTTTGTGGAACCAATTATCTCCATTTCATTAATATCCTGAATTCCTACCGTTTCCAAATTGTTACCAGCAGCCAGATAAACCATTACTGTCCATTTTGCCTCCTCAGGCACCGGAGATAATAATCTGACATCGGAAAAGGTTAATGATAGAATTAATGCAATATAGCAAAATAAAAAAGGAATATTTTGTTTTTTTGATATCCATTAAAGATATATCTTAAATATAATAAACCCATTCTTAATATTAATTATTTTTAGCGTGACAGACTATTGCAATATTTGTATTTTACCATTATTTTAAGGTTTTTATACATCAAATCTAAGTTTGGGGATATTATAATAATTATAGTTTTAGTTAAAGAGAATGAAAATTTTATTTATACTCAGACTTAAGATGAATCCGATACTAATATTCATTTATATTTAAAATACAAAAACTATAAATAAAGATACATTTACCATTTTTATATTGCAGATTTTTAAATATAATAAAATAATATTTTTATTTTTATTGCAGTAATCATTTCTTTATTATAATGATAATAATTATTTTGATGCTCTTTGGTTTTTTGTATTTTCTAATTATCATAAAAAATTATAAAGAAAGGAGGAAGCATCAATGAAAAAAATATCCTTTATGAAAGTTGCTTTAGTTGTTCTTGTTATCCTTTATTTTGTGATTTGGATTATCCGGATGTATTTGTCCCCCAATAACAAATACTGGTACTGCAAAATTATTGTTTCTGGTTCATATGAGTATGATATAAAAATGGATGATTATACTTATTATGATAATGAACCTGCCGGCACCTATTATATAACTGACATCTCTTCTGGTTACCATACATTCGAAGCAGTCGATAGTGATGGAGCCTCTTGGGGTTCTGATAGTGAAACAAAATATATTTCATCTGGAACAACAACCACTATCTATCTAAATCCAACTCAAACCGTAAGTACTGGTACAGTTTATATATATATGTTTATGGTAATTGGGAATATGACATAAATGGATGATTATTTTATTTTTATGAAAAACCTTACAAGAGATATGTATGCAATGACAAATGTCAGCATCGGTTACCATACATTCCGAAGCAGTCGATAGTGATGGAGCCTCTTGGGGTTCTGATAGTGAAACAAAATATATTTCATCTGGTTCAAACTATGTCTATTTATACCCTTAAGATTAGTAATATAATATTATTATAGTGATAATATATTGGGAATTTTATTCTTAAAAACAAAAAAGAGCAAATTTTTGAATCTGCTCTTTTTTTTGTTTTTATCTATGTCATCTAAATCTAACGCTACTAAAAATATTCATTCCATTTAACTATTTTCTCATTAACCTCTAATCAACATATATCGCACCCACTGACGTGGCTTAGAATCCCTAAAAGTGGTTTAACCTTTTCTTGTTACCTTTTTGTTCTGCTTTTTCTTATATTTTACCTGAATATTTCTAAGCAATATAACTGCCTGCTTTGGGATTCAGTTGAATAATTGTCAGAAGAACCGTCCCCGTGACAATGTTAGTTTGCCAGGGAAACTATATTGGTGTCTCCTGCAACTTCCAGGTATAACTTGGTTTCCTCTTCCAGGGTTATATTCTTTCCGGGAATCAAAGCACCTGCAACCAGACCAATGGGGTTACTCAAAATTATCAATCCTGCAATACTTGCTCCAACTGCAATTCCGATTCGGGAATTTTCCTCTTCGGCATTCTCGCCCATTATCAAACGTAAGGGAGTGCCATCCACTGTCTCTATATATCTAAAATCTACTTCGAGTTTACCCTTCCTCAATAAAATTGATGCCCTTTTTGCTTTTAGTACTTCTCCTTTTCCAACTGTATCTTTGGGAATTATAACTGACCCGGCATAGACAATATCTTCGGCTACCTGATATTCAAATATATCACCATCATCACTCTTTTTGGAACCAATATCCTCCAATAGTTTTACCGGGATTAAAGTACCAGCTGGGACAGTAATTTCCCTGATAGTTGGTCTACCTTCTTCAAAAATTACATTAAATATTTTTTCTGCACGCATAGCCAGAACTTCATCAGAATTTTCGCCAAATATACTTAATTCTAAATCTTCAATCTTGGTTAAAAGCGGATCATCTGTAACTTTATCCAGTAAAGTCCATTGAGCAGAATTTATTTTAAAGGATAAAGATGGCTCCTCGGGTGAGCCTGTAATAATAAAATCTTTCAGCTGTTTAACTCTTTCTTTAAGAATTCCGGGCAGGGTCCTGCCCACTAGTTCTTTTTCCAGATATTCTACTCGATTCAATAATGATTCCGTTTTTACTTCACCAAAGACTTGCATTTCAATTTGGGAGAGTTCTTCAATAATTACTATCTCTGAGTTAGTTTGAGCTAAAGCAATTTGGGGTAGCATTATGGAAAGAAAAAATATTGCTGATAAGAAAATTGATAATTTTTGTTTTGATAAATACATATTTTTCACCTCTTTTGAATTAGTATTTAGTCGTTAGTATTTGATAGTTAGTCATAATCCATATTACTAACTACATTATATTATAAATATTCATTTATTTACACTTTTTTTAATACGTCTAAGTACTAGCTAAATTGTATTCTTTAAATTATATATTAACATATTACTATATTATTCCAAAGGTTTATTATCAAATATTATATTAATTTGGATTGAAAAGCATTATTATTAAGCCAAAGAATATTGTAGGAGTAGTTGGATAAGATTGCTCCGTCGCTTTTCATTCTTTATATTATAGAATGATATTTTTAGTTTTTGGCTAAATCTTCTTCGGGAAGTAAAGATAGTTTTTCACGGTTAAATAAAAAGAATATATCTTTATCTTGGCAAGCAAATAAACTGCATTCTGGATATTCTATGATTAGAAAGACTCTACAGGAAAATATTTGTAATGGTAAATTAGATAATGGTCAAAAATCAACTGCAAATTCTCAAAAAAACTTTATTAATTTAATTATTATTATAAAATTTATTCTTATACTTCCCCTCACCCCACATCCTCCCCCTCAAGGGGAAACAGAAAGGGTTGATTCTCACCTCCAAATTAGATTCTTAACTCGGGGAGGAAATAGTTGTGTCAATCCTTTCCCTCATTGGGATTTGTACTTCCCTCTCCCTTCGGAGGGAGAGGGCTAGGGTGAGGGGGATAAAATGAAATAGGAGTATTGTTTATAAAATTATTTTTTAGTTATTTGTATAGTACAAGTCGTCAGGTGGTGGCATTTTACTTGCAGTAAATTCAAAAAGAAAAAGCCCCCGGAAATCCGGGGGCTTTTGGTTCTAGTTAATTTGCGTTAGCAATGATTAGAAGCTGACTTCGATTCCAGCATACACTT
The DNA here is from genome assembly GCA_018402425.1 of Candidatus Atribacteria bacterium. Lineage (GTDB taxonomy): Bacteria > Atribacterota > Phoenicimicrobiia > Phoenicimicrobiales > Stramentimicrobiaceae > Oleincola > Oleincola secundus. The sequence goes on from JAGYIZ010000004.1 coordinate 34,745, forward strand.
TAGTTGTAGTATCAATGATATTCATGTCATCCCAATCATTGATGTCATCATCCCAATCGTTCATTTCAACACCAAGTTTCAGGTCGGTGTTTTCAGCTATAGCATACTGTAACTGGGCTTCTGCACTATAAGGAGCAGCACCGTCAGCATCCAGTCGACCTTCTACAACTAAGACCATTGGGTCATCTTCAAAGTTGTAGAGGAAATTTGCTACTGCAGTGTAATCAGGTACTGCGGCAAATGTGTAGTCGCCATAGACGTTGAAGACAAATTCGCTTAGTTCATCATCATCACCGAGATACAGATTCAGGTACTGACCTGCTAAGGTAATATCTGTGGTTAATAAGTCATATTCAGCAGATACATAAGCTTCAGAATCTTCATGGTCTTCATCAATATTGGTGAAGTCTAACTGAAGACCGACATAGTGGTCAACTGGTGCCATAGCGGTATCCATTTCATAATTCCAATAAGGATTAGCAGCAATCTGCATTTCATCCTCATCAGCATCGTTCAATGGGAATTCTACGCTAGCGCTTACACCCAGTCTATCCGCGTCAAATGCAGAATTTGTAGGAACAAATCCAGGCTGTACATACCATGCATCAACAGTGGCATCAACATCATCATCATCACCAAAAGTTGCGGAAAGTTGACCGGCAACAGCAAATGATGTTACTGCTAAGTCACTGAATACGCCACCTTCTAAAGCGAGACCAACTTGATCTTCGTCATCTTCGTCAGTTAAATCAAATGCTACATCCAATCCGCCAACATATCCCATTGCCAACTGATCATAAGACGCAGTAACGCCTGCTGGAATATCATCGTCATCACCAACGTTAAATGCAACGTTCAAGACATAGAAGTCTTCTACGTCCATAAACATGGTCCAGGTTCCGAGATCTTCGTCGTCGGTATCCCAATTCCATTGTGCCCATACGCCTGGGAATTCTTCCAGCTCATCAAAATCGTAAACTAAACCAAGTCCGATAGTTGCTGGTGCAATTTCATCAGAAACCCATAAGCTCCAGTCACCTGCGTATTTCAGGTCATATCCGGTAAAGGTCACAGCTGGTACTCCGCTAAGAACGTCAGTTACATCCATGGTTAGTGCTACATTGGTTTCAGGATTAATTTCGGCTGAAAATGTTATTTCAGCTTCATCAGTGAGAGTTGCTGTAGCTACAGGCATAATATCCTTACTGTAATCAGCAGTCCAGGTACCTGAAATTGTAACAGGATCAAAGAATCTTTCATGTTTGTCAACTGTTTCCTGCATAGCAACAATGGCTTCACTATGTTCACCAAGAGTTGCTTCTAAATCAGCTACTCTAACACCTAAATTAGCTAACTCATCAGCAAATTCTACAGCCAATTTTGAAAGAATTTCTACATCTTCTTGAATTCCGCCATACTGTTCAACATAAGCTAATGCTTTTGCTAAAGCTTCTGCCATTTCATAGCGGGTTAAAGTTCTTTGACCACCAAAAGTACCATCAGGGTAACCAACGATGACACCTTTTGCAGCAAGTGTCTGCACTGCATCATAAGCCCAATGGTTTAAAGGAACATCAACAAATGGGTTTGCTAAAGCCGGAATAGCTAAAGCAAATACGAGTACTAATACTAAAACTAGTTTTTTCATGTTTTTCTCCTTGGTATTTTCTTTATATTTCCAGCTCAATTCCCTTTAAACAAAACCTATTAATTGAGTATCCTTCGTTCCCTCAATCATATTTTTGTAGTAAAAAGAATTAAGTGGATTTTTGTATCATTTTCTGATAACAAAAGCAGGCACCAAATCTTCTTCACCTCCTTTCTTCCCGCTTAAGTTATACAAATAGAAATGATACAAAACTTGTTTTTTTTGTTAGGTTTGGATAAATATAGTTGTAAGCAATATTTTACCAAAGAACATTATATATCATTATAGAACGTTAAAATTGGTAATGTCAAGCCTTTTGTGGTAAAAAGAGTTTTTTGTTTATGGTTTTTAGTTTTTCGCCCACAAATAGTATCGAGTATGCAGTATCGGGTAATGACTTGTTTCCTCCCCCTCACTAACCCCTCTCCCTCCAAGGGGAGGGAAGATTAGAATATCCTTCGTAGGGAGAGGGAAGTATTCAAGCAAAGATATATACTCTCAGTACTCAACATATACTACATACTGGATACTCGATACTGAATTATTGTATAATCTCTTCTACTTGCATCCTTACTTTAAAAGGTCCGGTAGTCCAGGTATCATTTAAAGAGATGATTTTTATCTGCATTCCGGTTTCGCATTGCACGATATCACGGACCATTTCAAAAAGATTGACAGCAGAAATTGTACCAACCAAACTGGTCCTGGGTTCAGGTATAATACCCTCCTGAACAGCCTTGAGGTTGACTTTACGTAATATAGAAAAGAGCGTATCTTCAACTTCTGCGGGATCATTAATAACTGGAATTTTTTCAACGAGGACTACTTCGTTTTGTTCAAAGACTAACTTGTTTTCCAGAGTAGAAAAATCGGCAAGCACCACTTCTCCTTTTATAACATTCATGGATGCCAATAATCGTACAACCAATTCTAATTCACTCTGTTTAATTTTTTGAACTAAATCATCATATTCTTTCCTGGAAATGATTAGAACCTGTCCACTTTCCTCATCCTGTTCAGCTCCCATTTCTAAAACTTTTCTGGTAGCCTGATTGAGAAGATTCATTAGTTCCTGTTCTATTTCCTCTTCATTAATTCCACCTTTTATAATAGTCATTGCAATTTCTTCACCCTGATCCAGAATAATATCTCCACTTCTTAACCAGCTAATGCCAGAATATAATCCCCTGACTGTTTCCTGAAGTTCACTGATTTCTTCCTGCAAGCTATCCCTTTCTTCTGTTAATCTTTCTCTTATTTCCAAGAGAGATTCCAATTGATTGGTTTGTAACTCAATCTGGGTATTTAGCTGCTGGAATTCTTCTTCTAATTTTTCTAATTCCTCTGTTTTGGCTATTAATTCTTCCTGGGTTTCTGATAACTGTTTGTTGCGCTGTTGAATTTCTCTGGTTAGTTCATATTGTCTCTCTCTTAATTCATCCAGCCCGAACAATGCAGTCCTAACATCATAAGATAGAATTGAGAGAATTGAAATAGTAATAATGGAAATAACTATCCCAGTAATAATTGTAACAAAAACAGCAGTACGATGGGGACGCAAACCGAAAATGCTGATTTTCTTTTTTCCGATGCGAAAACCTGTCAAGTCTCCAATATATGCTATAATTCCACTAACAAGGATTAATGTAACAATTAAGATAATACTATACATAATATTGTCAGGGGAATATTCCCCTGAAACCCCTTTTAATAAAATCGTATCGAGTCGTGAGTATCGAGTATCGAGTCCAAGAGAAGAAAAACCAGAAAAACATAATAAAATGATTTTCTTATTTTGTTCTTAACGAACGACTAAATAAGTATCGAGTCGTGAGTATCGAGTATCGAGTCCCAATACAATACAAATACAAAAAACTAATCCATAATTACTAAACTAATTCAGTAATAATAGTTAAGATTTAAGAATAAGATAAATTACCTCACGGTAATTTAGTCAGGGAGACATTCCCCTGAAACCCTTTTTAAATTAGTTTTTAGTTTTTTTGTTTATAGTTTTTAGTTAAATATTCCCGGGTATACTTGGATGAGATTGCTTCGTCACTTCGTTCCTCGCAATGACAGAAAAACAGTTCCTCGCAATGACAAAAAATTTCCTTGCAATGACAGAAAATAAGTTACTCCCGATGACAATCTAGCCCTTGGTCGCGATGACAAGCCAGTCGTTGGTCATCAGTATTTTGTATGTGATAATAAGTGTATTTTTGAAATAATATTTTCAGCTTTAGATTATACAATATACGTTATAATACTTTCTTTGTCATTGCGAGCCTTGCCTTAACTTTAGTTAAGTGGCAGGCGTGGCAATCTCATTCATGTATTCTTTTTTTCTTTTGCAAAAAACTAATAACTGAAAACTATTAACTTCTTTATAGAGTAAAGCGTTCTCCTAAATAATACTTCCGGCTTATTTCTGAATTAGCAACCTCTGAAGGGTGTCCGGAGGCCAATATTTTACCATCATGCATAATATATGTTCTGTCGGTAATTTTCATGGTTTCCCGGACATTATGATCGGTAACCAATATACCAAGACCCCTTTCTTTAAGGTATCCAATAATTTCCTGGATATCATAGACAGCAATGGGGTCTACTCCGGTAAAAGGTTCATCCAGAAGAATAAAAGAGGGCGAACTGGCCAAAGTGCGAGCTATTTCTACCCTTCTTCTCTCCCCGCCAGAAAGCATATATCCCTTATATTCTGATAGATGGCTAATTTCTAATTCCTGCAGCATTTTCCGACATCTTTTTTCTCGCTCTTCAGGTTCCACCCCCAAGGCCTCCAAAATCAATAAAATATTTTCCCTTACAGATAATTTTCGAAATATTGAAGGCTCTTGAGCCAGATATCCCAAACCCATTCTTGATCTCTTGTACATGGGAGCATGGGTAATATCTTGTCCTTTAAATAAAACATGCCCTTTATCCGGACGTATCAAACCAACAATCATATAAAAAGTAGTTGTCTTACCTGCTCCGTTAGAACCAAGCAAACCCACTACCTCTCCTTTGTTTATTTCCAGATTAACCTCATCAACGACTTTTCGTTTGTTATAAATCTTAACTAGCTGATCAGTCCAGATTTTATCCAAATAATTCTCTCCAATACATTTTTAGGAGCTCAGAGGTAATTTATCTGAACTCCTATCTTGAATCTGAATTAGACAATATAAACTAAGGAGCTGTAATCTTCTCTATCTCGGCAATCACATCCTGGGTAATATTATCTCCACCATAGAGAATAATAGGATATTCAGTCATATCATTTCCTGTAAAGACAGGAACTTCACTATTAATAATAACTTCATAATTGCCTTTTTCACCTACAGCTTTTATAGCCTGTACAATATCGGAATTTCTTTCTGCCTGTAAAGACTGTAATTGTGCTAACATTTTTTGTTTTACCGGTTCCCATTCCTCATTAAATTTCTCTTCCAATTTCATTAATTCTGTTTCCTCAAGGCCTTTACCTTCCTGATTAAGCTTTTCCTGTCTCTGTTGTAATTCAGTCCTTAATTCCTGACTTAATTGATTAATTTTTTCGGTATTGGAATGACTGGCAGTTACTTTAGCTAAATTAACCAGTCCAATGCTTTGAGCAATGGCACTATTAGTAAATAGGAAACTTAAAAAAACAATAGCAGCTAAAATAGTTACAATTTTGCATAATTTTTTTGTTCTTCTACTTAAGTTAAAATTCATATATTCCTCCTTAGAATTTATATCTACAATTATTTATAGTTAATTGTTGTTTTTTAGCACTTTACAGCACTGCTACAAGTTTTAGAGCAAGTTATCAATTTCTATTTTCAACTTATTAAATATATGATTAGAAGCTCTGCCCGATGCTGAAATATGTTTGTCCAACCTGGTCTTCTCCAATGCCATAATCAATGCTGATTGGTCCTATGGCCGTATCAAATCTAATCCCAACCCCTGTACCAAATTTTAAATCAGCAATTGATATTGACTCGCCAAAACCCCAGGCATTTCCCCAATCAGCAAAAACCACACCCTGCAAATTATCTGCTAATGGAAAACGATATTCAACATTAAAGATTAAATTAGAATCACCAGCGAATTCTTTATAATCATAACCCCTGACAGTACCTAATCCACCAATCTCATACTTAGCAAATGAAGGCAATTCACGGTCTCCAAAACCACCTACTGCTCTCATTGCCAAGACACCATCATTGATAGTGCTAGTTATCCTGGTATCATCTCTTTCATCATCATCATCAAAAATATCAGTAGATAAATAGGTCCTTAGATCCAGGTCATATTTTCGGTAAGTATAGTCTCCACCTAAAAATCCTCCTGCATTTTGGATTGATGCATTAGCGTACCAACCTTCGGTTGGGTTAAAACGGTCATCACGGGAATCATAAATTAAGATAGGCCTAAAACTATTCGTTAAACCCTCTTGAATATTTGCAGGCAACTGGCCTGAAATTGATTCATAACTTGCTTCCTCTGTTTTTAATTCCAAACCTACTTTGAGGTTGTCTTTAAAATTCCGGCCAAAAGATAATTTTCCTCCCAAACGCTCTATTTCATATTCCGAATCAACTCCATTTATTATCTCATTTTTTTGTATATATATATCGTATGCTTCAATTCCCAAGAATGTAGGTGTGTTAGCCAGCCATGGTTCATAAAAAGAAATGCTATAAGTTGTTCTGGTACCAACTTCTAGCTTGGCCTCAATACTTTGACCTCGGCCAAAAAGATTGGCTTCCTTGATACTGGCATAAGCAAAAAGACCTTCACCGGAACTATATCCTCCTCCACCACCAAGAACACCAGTACTTTTCTCAATCACTTCAATAATCAGCACAATCAAGGCATCCTCGCTTCCGGGCTCTAGTTTCATTGAAACATCTTCGAAAAATCCCAAATTATATATTTCCTGAAGGGTCTTTTTGACTCTATCAAAATCAAACAATTCTCCCGGTTCGATTTCTATTTCCCTTCTAATAACATTATCTACAGTTTTTTCATTACCGGAAATTTTTATTTCTTCAATTCTTCCTTCGACAAGCCGAACCAGCAAAACACCAGTCTCTTGATTAAAATTAACTTCTTCCATCTGAGCCAGGATTAAACCCTTGTCTTTATATAATTGGGAAATCCTATCCAGGTCATTTTGCAATATTTTTTGAGAAAATATTTGCCCTTTCTTTAATACCATAACTTCTTTTATTTCCTGTTGTTCTAATATGGTGCTTCCCTCAATAACTATTTCCTCAATAACGGTATTCTCTTCAACTTCAAAGACCACTCGGTAACCGTCTCGAAAAGGTTCCAATTTAACTTGCACATCTTGAAAATAACCTAACTCGAAAATTGCTGCCATATCTGCCTGTACACTATCTTTAGAGAATAAATCACCAATATTGGAAGATATCTGAGATACAATCAATGCTGTTTCAATATTTTCATTTCCCCGTACCACGATTGCTGTAATCCTACCGTTGTTTTGGGCTAAACTGGAACTTGAACATATAAAAAGCAAAAATATTAATTGTACTATCATAAATAATAGAAATTTTTTTCTCATTTTAATATTTTTCAACTTATTTTTCCTCCTGAATATTGGTTCTCATTTTTTTATTTATAATATGTTTCCAAATAACATAAATATTTCATATATTAACGGTGTATAAATATAGCTAATACTTCTAAAATAAAAACAACTCTTATATTATATCATCTTAATATCTAAAGCAAATCTATGCAAGCTCAACTATAAAAAAAATAATCCGCAATGATAGGATTCTTTCAATGCTAATCTATCATTCTAGACTATATTATTTAATTTTTATTTTCTCTTCTTTACAGTCATTTCATTTAAAATTGTATGTGCAATTTTTTTGCCAGGTCATCCAAATAGGTATAAAAAATCGGTATAATAATCAAGGTTAAAAAGGTAGATGATGTAAGCCCACCAATAATAGTGATAGCCATAGGGGCTCTCATTTCGGCGCCTTCTCCTGTTCCCAAAGCCATCGGAATCATAGCCAATATAGTAGTAAGCGTAGTCATTAAAATTGGTCTCAGGCGGGTTTTCCCTCCCTGGATAACAGCCTCATTGCGGCTTAACCCCTTCTTACGTAACTGATTAATATAATCAATTAAGACAATAGCATTATTAACTACAATTCCTGCCAGCATAATCAATCCAATAAAGGAAAGTACATTAAGGCTTGTTCCTGTCAGCATCAAAGCAATAATTACTCCAATCAGGGCAAAAGGAACAGAAAATATAACTGCAAATGGAAATAAAAGTGATTCAAACTGGGCAGCGATAATCATATAAACCAACAATATTGATAACAGCAAAGCAAAGAAAAGATTTGAAAATGATTCAATCATCTCCTGATTTTCACCAGCAAAGGTATAGTAATACCCATCAGGTAATACTAATGAATCTAATCGTTCCTGGGCATCCTGAATTACATTACCAAGGAAACGTCCGCTAACATTGCCGGATACGGTGACCTGTCTTTGTTGATTTTCCCGATTAATACCCTGAGGACCGGTACCGATTCTTACTTCAGCAATTTCTTTTAAAGGGATTTGTAAACCATAACTTGAACTAATAATCATATTTTCTATTTCCTGCAGTTCATCGCGGTCATTCTTATCTAATTTTACGGTAATATCAAATTGATCTCCTTCTTCCTGGTAAAAACTGGCTACTTTCCCTAAAAGAGCATCTTGCACAGTAGAGGCAATCTGGCCTGTACTTAAGCCGTATAAATTGGCTTTCTCCCGGTCAATGTCAACATGCAGTTCCGGACGTACTTCTTCCAGGCTACTTTCTAAATCGTAAGCACCTTCAACTTCTGATAATATTTCAATAATAGTATTAGCTATATAATCCAGTTCTTCGATAGAATCCCCACTAATATTAATAGTAAGGGGAGATCCTGAAGAAAATGCAAAACCTTGCTCGCTAAAACGAATTTGGGTATCCGGATATTGACCTATTTTATCACGCAAATCAGCAATAATATCCTTGCTCTCTCTTTCTCTATTACTCAATTCAACCAGATTTACCATGATTGTCCCACTATTACTGCCAGACATCCCCATCCCCATTCCCATATTACTGCTGCCGATCGAAGTAAAGACATCTTCAATTTCCGGCATTTCATTTACAGTAGACTCAATATCTTTTATAATGTCTCTTGTTACCTCAAAATTAGTACCAACGGGCAATGAAATATTAATATTAAAATTTCCCTGATCCATTGAGGGCATAAACTCGGTTCCAAGTATTGGTAATAAGAAAAACGAGGCCGCTAAAACTACAATTGCCATAATAACTACCATTCCACGATGCTTTAATGCCCAATCAATTAGATAACTGTATTCATTAATAAACAAATCAAAGAAATGACCTTTTTTAGTTTTCCCGGTACCGGTAGAAGGATATATGGCGCTTTTTTCTTTGCCTTCTATAGTCGGCAATTCTTTTCCAACAGCAGAAGATGATTTAACAACTTTCCGTTTTTGCCTGGAAGAAAGCATAGGTATTAATGTCAGCGCTACAAATAAGGACATCAGCAAGGAAAAAGTAATAGTCAAGCCCATCGTCTTAAACAGTTCCCCGGCCATACCGGATACATATACCACAGGAAGAAAAACCGCAATAGTTGTTAGCGTGGAAGCTGTGATTGCTTCTCTGACTTCATTAGCCCCCTGGTCAGCTGCCAAGGAAGCTTCTTCTCCTGCCTCACGATAACGAAATATATTTTCCAAAACAACAATAGCATTATCAACTAACATTCCTATACCCAATGCCAGTCCACCTAAGGTCATCATATTTAAAGTTAAATCCGCAAAATAAAGTAAAGTGAAAGTAGCAATAATGGAAATAGGAATAGTTAATCCTATTATTAATGTGCTTTTAATATTTTGCAAAAACACATATAAAACCAACATAGCGAGAATAGCCCCGATAAGCAACATGTTTGTTACTTCAGCAATAGTCTTCTTAATGAATTCTGAAGAATCAAAAGCAACTGCCATTCTACTATCACCTGGAAGGAAATCATTAATTTCTTTTAAGGCATTATTAACACGGTTTGCTACAATTACCGTGTTTGTACCAGATTCTTTTTGTAAGTTAAATGAAATACTAGGCATGCCATTGATATATGCTACCTCATCCTGTTCTTTAAAAGTATCTGTTATCCTGGCAATCTCTTTCAGATAAATTTGATTTCCCTGTCTATTTGACAAGACCACGTTCTGAATATCTTCTATATTTTTGAAACGACCCAGTGTTCTGATTAAAAAATCAACATTCCCTTCTCTAAGTGTTCCTGCCGGTAAGTTTATATTCTCACTCCTCAAAGACATAACAATCTGGTCAAGTGTTAACTGGTTTGCTCTAAGTTTTTCATTATCTACAGAAACCAATATTTCCCTTTCTAATCCACCGCTCACCGTAGCCCTGGCTATCCCTTCCAGCCTTTCTAATCGGGGTTTAACTATATCCTGGGCAAACTTTTGGAGTTCATGAAGCTCATACTGCTCTGAGCTCATCCCCAATACCATGACAGGCATCATTGAAGGATCAAATTTAAAGACCGTAGGGTCACTGGCACCGTCAGGTAGCACACCTTTTACCTGATCAATCTTTTCTCTTATTTCCAGGTTAGCTATATCCATATTAGTACCCCATTGGAAAGATAAAAGTACCGTGGAACTACCCTCTTGAGAAAAAGAATTGAGAGTGTCAATTCGATGAATCGTACTTACTGCTTCTTCTAATGGAATAGTAATAAGTGTCTCTATTTCTTCCGGAGCAACTCCCGGATAAGATACCATAACTGCGGAAATGGGAAAAGACATATCTGGCAGTAAATCAAGCCCTAACCCCTGATAGGAAACAATGCCAATAACAATCAAAGCAATAAAAAGCATTAAAACTGTTACCGGCCGATTGACTGAAAATTTGGGCAGGTTCATTCTATAACCTCCCTATTGGTTACTCTGACTTGATCTCCTTCTTGCAAATTAATATTACCCAATATTACAACAACTTCATTTTCCTGCAGCCCTTCTACCACTTCCACTTGATTATCCTGTATCATACCGGCAACTATGGCTCTTTTTTCTACCCTATTCCTATCATCATTCAAGACATAAACATATAATCCTTCAGTTTTTCTGGTTAAAGCAGTTGAGGGTATAATTAGTGCATCAGGTTTATTTTCAATCATGATATCCGCTCTGGCAAATACACCGGGAGGAATCTCAACATGAGGTTCAATGATTTTAATTTTAATTTCCATTGATTTGCTGGTAGGGTCAACCATTACACCTCTGCTTGATACTTCTCCATAAAACTTTTCTTGAGGGAAAGCATCAATAAGAATTTCAGCTTCCTGCCCAATCTGGATAGAAGCAATATCCTTTTCTGATATTCCGGCTTTAATGTATAATTCACTTACGTCCAGAATCGATAATAGTGGCACAGCAGATGAAACCAATTCTCCTGTTTTAACTGAAACCGCGGTTACTTTTCCATTGATAGGAGCTTTAACAATCGAATTATTTAACTGGGATTGAGCTATTTCCAGCGCAGATTGGGCTTGTCTTACTTGTGCTTCAACTACTCTAATATCCGGTTGAGAAGCGCCTTCCATCACCAGCTTGTAACTCTCATTAGCGGACTGGTACTGTGCCTGGGCAATTTTATATTGTCCTTTAGCCTGATCATATTGTTGTTCTGAGACTGCACCCTCTGAAAATAATTTTTCCATGCGCAGGTAATTTTCCTCTGCACTACCCAGGTTTATCTTTGCCTGGCGCATTGCTGCCTCTGCCTGGCTTATTTCCTGTGGTCTTGCACCGGCTTGGACTTTTTCCAAAGATGCCTGGGCAGAATCAAGTGTTGCTTTCGCCTGTGCTACCTGTAATCGAATCTGTTCATCATCCATCCGCACCAAAATGTCGCCTTTTTTTACATCATCGCCTTCCTGAACCAATAACTCTTTTGCTTGTCCAACAGTTTTAGCATACACCCTAACTATTTCATTAGGTTCAACCAGACCTGAAACAGTCAAAAATGACCTAATATCCCCTCGCTGCACCTTAGCCACCTGTACGGGAATTACTCTCTCCTGCTGAACCTGATCTGTGGTATTGTCCTCTTGTTGTTTTTCTTGATATATACGACTAGCCACCCGAAAAGCAAGTAAACCTATAATTATTATTAATATTAAATAAAAAATTCTGCGCCTGGTAATTCTCATCTAACTATTTCCTCTCCAAAGACATAAATTTACTAAAATAAGTTAAAATCTCAATTCTGATAAATTGGAACGATTATGATTATATCCTTAATTAACTATTATCTATTATCTACCTACCATATTCCCATTGCTTTAATTAAAGCAGCATAGTTTGTATTGTAATCATAAAGGGCATTCAAATGATTAGTTTCTGCTTCTATTAAGGCGCTTTGAGCATCAATTACTTCAGTGTTAGTAGCAATCCCTTCATTATACTTAACCTGGGCAATTCGAAAACTTTCCATTGAATTTTCGATTCCCTGCTCTGTCACCCTGATTAATTTTTCTGCTTCCTTCATATTCAGATAAGCAGAACGGACTTCAAATTCTACCAATTGCTCGACTTGTTTTCTGCTTTGGTCTACCTGGGAAAGATTTATTTCTGCCTGTCTGATTTTAGCATCATTAATACCACCGTCAAATATAGGAACTTCTCCCATTACAGCAACCTGCCATCCTGATAACCCAGACTCCAAATTCATTACTATCTGGGGTTTTTTGCTACTTTCTGCTATATCTACCATTCCTTCCATGATAATTCTCTGTTGCCCCACATTTTTGATTTCAGGCCGGTTCTGGATAGCTGCTTCCATTGCCTCACTAAAAGTAATTTCACAAGGCTCATAGGAAAGATTATTCTGGAGGTTAATCATAGTATCTAAATCAATCCCCATAATGGAATTCAGATTATAGACCGCTAATTCATAGCCATTTTCAGCCTTGATTAAATTATGCTCCAGATTGGAAAGCTGTGATTTAATCCGGTTTAAGTCAATTGGTGCTATCATCCCTTCCTCTAATAGAGCCTGAGAGTTTTCCATATGAGCGTTAATTTGAGTTAATGCCTGCTCACTTACCTTAACAAGGCCTTCGGATTGCAGTACTCTATAATAAGCCTGGGTTACTTGATAGATAACTTCTTGTTTTTTTTGTTCCAGCTCATTAAGGGCAATTGACTGATCTGCTTCAGCTTGTTCTATAAAAGATTCAAGTTTTCCCCCACTATATAAAACTTTAGAAATACTTACTGAAATCTGGGGAATTCCCTGTCCAGTCGAGAAAAGATAGCTAAAATCACCTTCTATTATACTTTCCGGATCAGGAGCCTCATTCATTCTAATATAGCCGGCTTTTAGCTTAACATTTGTCTTTTTAGCTCCTTCTGCCTCTTCAGATTGTGCTTCTTTTACCTCGACAGAGCTTTGTGATATTTGGTAACCCAAATTCTTTTCCAGTGCAATTTCAATACACCTATCCAAATTCAAATCCAGTCTCTGAGATGCTAAGGTGCTAACCGAAATTAGTAAAAACAATATTATTGTCAATCCTATAGATGCAAATAAAATATTTTTTTTATTTTCCTTAACAGCTTTTAGCTTTTTCATAGCCAACCTCCTTTTTAAATCCTTATAATCCCAAGTAAATACCGCACCCGCAAAGCGGGTGGCTTGCAATATTTCCTCTTTTTAGGACCTCGGGTAAAATATTTCAGGTAGTATATCTATTGTCTTTATGGTTAAATAAAATCAAAAATATTACTAATCTTGATTTTAACGATTTTCTTTTTCTTCTTTTTTCATTTTTTTCCATACTAATAATGCTTCTTCGGGAGTATTGACAATGACATCACCAAAGACATGGGGATGCCTGCGAATAAATTTTTCCCTGGCACCATCTAATACCTGCTGATAATCAAATAGCCCGGCTTCCTGGGCTATCTGGATCTCCATTAAAATATCCATTAATAAATCCCCTAACTCTTCACAGAGATTCGGATAATCCTCATTTTCTACTGCCTCCTGGACTTCCTGCGCTTCTTCAATAATATTGGGAACCATGGAATTTAGAGTCTGTTTTTTGTCCCATAAGCAACCTTGTGGACCTCTTAATTTATCAACAATAGAAATTAGTTCTGAAAATAATTCTTTTTCTTTTTCATGCATTTAAAAATAAAAACTCTCTTTCTTAAAATTTTGATGTGAATCCTATATTAACTATTATCACTATTAAACATACTTATTATATTATTAAAAAATAATTTTAAAAAAATCTAAAATTTTTATAAAATTATACATTTTATTGTTCTAAATTCAGGCGAATTGAGCTTGAATTATATCAACTTTACAGCTAATACAATTATCTGTTCTTTACAATACTTTTATTTTTACTATAATTAATTATTCAATTGCTGTTGAAATTTTTGAAAACTTTTCTGTTTTTCAATAAAACTGTTTGTTTTCATAACAACAAATCCTTCATGATTAGGTCCGGACATAACCACCAACTGTTGCTGGGGATTGATCTCCAATTCCTTCCTCAATTTTGCAGGAATTACGATTTGCCCCCTTTTACCAACGGTTACAGTGGTAAAGTAAAAATCTGTATTCTTGGCCATAATAACAGCTCCTCAAGGTAGAAATGAACAATTTTTCATGCATTTCATACTTTTCATGTTTATTGTTTTCGAAATAATTATATCACCACTGTCAATCATTTCAGCCCAGAAGCTTATCTAAAAAACGGCGACTTTGATATAAAATATTATTAGAATTGCTATCATCATTAGTAGATTCTGACAACAGCTTCAATTCATAATGAGAACCTCTCTTGTAATTCCTGATTAAAGAATTATAATCAATCCCTTTTATCTTACTCTTCAGTGGAGAATCGGATTCATACCTTATGAGAAAATATTGAGGTGTTATCCTAACCTGCGTAACTCTCTGTTTTTTTAATTTTAATTTTATATCAATAACAGCAATTAGATTTTCCACTTCCTGTGGATATGGACCATAAATATCCTTTAATCCCCTGCTGATATCATAAAGTTCAGCTACTGTTTTTACCTGGCTTAATTGCTGATAGTAGACTACTCTATTTTTTGAATCTGAAATATAATAATCGGGAATATAGCTATCCAATTTTAGGTCTATCTCCGGCTCTTTTTCATATTCCCTTATTTCCCCGGACTCTAGTTGCTTTAACTCATCAATACTATTCTCAAGAAGCTGACAGTAAAAATTAAAACCAATTTCACTGACAAACCCATGCTGTTCCTTGCCCAACAAATTACCTGCCCCTCTTATTTCCAGGTCACGCATTGCTAGCCGAAAACCTGAACCTAAATCACTAAATTCCCTAATTGCCTGTAGGCGCTTTTTGGCATTGTCAGTTAAAATATCCTTGGAAGGATAAAGCAAATAGGCATATGCTCTTCTGTCTGCGCGTCCTACACGACCGCGGAGCTGATAAAGCTGAGCCAAACCAAATTTATGAGCTTCATCAATAATAATAGTATTTACATTAGGGATGTCCAAACCAATTTCAATAATGGTGGTGCAAACTAAAATATCATATTTTCGATTAAAAAAATCAATCATGATATTTTCCAACTGTTCTTCCGGCATTTGACCGTGAGCAGCAATAATACTGGCTTCCGGTACAATTTGGCTTAGCTTATAAGCAACATCATCAATATCCTCAACGCGATTGTGGACATAATAAACCTGTCCGCCTCTTTCTATTTCGCGTCTGACTGCTTCTTGAATAATTCCTTCTCTTTTTTCCCTCAAATAGGTAATAATAGGTAAACGAAGTTCTGGTGGTGTATTCATGAGACTCATTTCTCTTACTCCAATCAAAGAAAAATAGAGGGTCCTGGGAATTGGAGTCGCTGTTAGGGTAAGTGAGTCAACCTGTTCTTTCAATTTTTTTATTCTTTCTTTATGGATAACACCAAATCGCTGCTCTTCATCTACCACCAATAATCCTAAATCATTAAAAACAATATCCTGCTGAACAAGGCGATGAGTTCCAATAATTATATCAATTTTACCCTTATTCAAATCAACAATAATATCCCGTTGTTCCTTTTTGGATTTGAACCGAGAAAGCATTTCAATTTTAACTGGAAAAGGTTTCATTCTCTCACTAAAATTTTCCCAATGCTGCTGTGCCAGAATTGTAGTAGGAGCCAATACTGCCACCTGCTTGCTATCCATAATTGCCTTAAATGCCGCCCTGATAGCGATTTCTGTCTTGCCATAACCAACATCACCACAGATTAATCTTTCCATGGGTTCAATTGATTCCATATCTTTTTTAACATCTAACAATGCCTTCCCCTGGTCAGGGGTCTCATTAAAAGGAAAAGCCAGTTCCAGCTCCTGCTGCCAAACCGAGTCAGGAGAAAAGGTAAAACCCTTAATATTCTTTCGTTTTTTATACAATTCAAACAATTCCCGGGCTGTCTTTTGAATAGATTCCTTGACCTTCTTTTTAACTCTTTTCCATGAACTACCACCTAATCGATAAAGTTTGGGTGGCTGCCCGCCCACTCCGATATACTTATGAACAAGATTCAATTTATCTATCGGTACATATAGTTCATCATCTTCGGCATATTTAATCAGGACATAGTCTTTGCTCACCCCTTCTCTTGTTCTAGAATGGACCCCTGCATAGCGGCCAATGCCATGCTCAATATGAACGACATAATCACCTAATTTCAGTTCATCAACATGACTAAAAGATTTTCCTTGATATTTTTTAGTACGATAACCCTTATCTCTTTCCCTTCCAAATATTTCCTGATCAGTAATTACTATAAGTCGCAGGGAAGGAACAGAAAATCCATAATTAACCTGTCCGTAGCTCAAAGAAATATTATCGGGACTAATTTCCACTTCAACCAATGGTGTTATCTGATAACTATAAATATCGCGATCAGCAAAGATTTCTGCCATACGCATTGCTCTACCTTTATTACCAGTCAATAATAATATATTTTGTTTTTCCTGCTGCCATTTTTTTAGATCTTCAAAAAAAAGGTCTAATTGACCATAATAATTTCTGGCTAGTCTGGTATCAATTCCATAATTTGCTACACTTAGCTGTTTATCAGTATTTTCCTCTTTTTTTTCTAATCGCTTGGGCTCTAAAATAAGTACTTGTTTCTTCTGATACACTAATTTTTTTATCTGTGTCCAATCCAAATAGTAATACTCTGGAGGCATAATTTCCTGATTACCATTTTTTTTCTTATCCCAATAGCATTTTGTACTTTCTTTTTCATATTCTTTAACTGTATTTTGGAATTTAGAATATTGCTGAATAATAATATCTGTTCCGGAAGGCAAATAATCAAAAAAAGAACTCGCCTTTACTTTTTTATTAATAGATATATCATTTAATTCTCTTTGTGGAAGAAGGGGTATCTCTTCTACCTGATTAATGGAACGTTGGGATTCTAAATCAAAGAAACGAATTGATTCAATATAATCACCGTTTAATTCAATTCTAATCGGATTCTCCTCGGTAAAAGGAAAAACATCTATAATACCTCCACGCTGGCTGAATTGACCCTGGTATTCGATCATATAGGAAGACTGGTAACCCTGATTAATCAGGTAATTTAGAAAATTTTTTGACAATAATTTTTCTTGAACTTTTAATTCTTTATATTGTTTATTAAAATCCCCAATAGGCATTATTCTGGATAATATTGCCTTATAATTACTTATAATTATTAAGGGAGAAGGATGGCTATCTTTATCGGCAGAAGTATTTTTCTGTAATAAAGCAAGGGAACTTAAAACTTTCATTCTCTGTTCTATAATCAAGGTGTCCCGGTTGATATCCTCATATGGCAGGACTTCAAAGGAGGGAAAAATAAAAATAATTTTATTTTCCTGTAATCCCGGTAAAATTAACAATGTCCTGAAAAAATGCAAGGCGCTTTCTCTGTCATTCACAAGAAAAAGCAAAGGAGAGGTTTTTTCTTGTTTGTTTAGCAAAGATGATATGAAAAAAGAAATGGCACTCCCCTGCAGACCATCAATATTCAGTTGTTTTTTTTCTTTTTTATTGAAATTCTGTAATAATTGTCTATAAACAGGATTTTTATTCCACAATTCATTCAAATTCATTTATTCGCACCTGGAAAAGAAAAAGCTTTGAAGTCATTCAAAGCCTAAAATATTTTTTTACGATATATAATTGTCTGTTTAACATCTAAATAATCATATCATTCTTTTATCATAGATTGATATGATTAATCTATATTATTGAATTATTGAGCAAGAATATTTGCTAATTCATACATAGATTTTCGGAGTTTGTTTTTTTGAGAAAGGACTTCTGCCAGAGGAATTGTTTTAATTTCATTTCCTAATAAACCAATCATATGATGGTCATTTTTCTTTAATAATTGCTCTACAGCTGCTGAACCTAAACGGCTGGCTATAATTCTGTCAAAAGCTGAAGGAAACCCACCCCTTTGTAAGTAACCTAAAACTGTTACTCTCATCTCAAAACCTATTTTGTCCTCCATAAATTTGCCTATATCATAAACATCTCCTGCTCCCTCTGCTACCAAGACTATACAATGGGATTTTCCCCGCTGATAGCCTTTTTTTAATTTATTACTTACATCTTTAAGATTAACAGGAAACTCAGGAACAATAACATACTCCACACCACCCGCAATACCGCTCATTAATGCAAGGTACCCGCAATTCCTGCCCATAACTTCAATAATAAATGCCCGACGATGGGATGAAGCCGTATCTTTTATTTTATCAATGGCTGAAATTACTGTATTTAAAGCAGTATCTACGCCAATACACATATCTGTGCCATAAAGGTCATTATCAATAGTAGCCGGCAGACAGATAACCGGGAAACCTTCTAACTGATAAAGGTCCAGAGCACCAGCCATTGAGCCATCTCCGCCGATTACGACCAGTACATCAACCTGGCTTTCCCGTAAAATTTTAGCAGCCTTCTTTACTCCTGATTTTGTTTTAAACTCTTCACTGCGTGAAGTCATCAGGAGAGTACCACCATGTTGCATGATTCCACCTACACTTTTTAGGTTGAGTGGCAATAATTCCTTCTCCAATAGACCCTGATAACCGGAGTGTACTCCAATCACCTCAAGGTTATGGTAAATACCAGTACGAACAACTGCTCGTATAGCTGCATTCATTCCCGGGGAGTCTCCCCCACTGGTTAAAACGGCAATTTTATTAATCATTTTGTACCTATTACTCATTTTTATTTTTAAGTCGAAAGCTCATCATTGGTCAGATTTTTCTATTCCAACCGATTGTATTCTCTCATGGCATATTCATAGCCAAAATCCATAATATCTTCTAATGCTCTAACCGCACGATCAATTATTTTTTCTAAAACTTGTTCTTCTTTTGGCAAAAAACGTGATAATACAAAAGATGGGTAGTCCATTTGCTGCAATAATAAATCATTTCTTATTCCAATTCTTAAACGGGGAAATTCTTCAGTTGCCAGGGAATTAATGATTGATTCAATACCCTTATGACCACCGGAACTTCCTTGTTTTCGTATTCGTATATTGCCCAATGAAAGATGAATATCATCACAAACAACTAATAGTTCATGGTTAGAAATTCCGTAATAATTAATAATTTTTTCTACAGACCTACCACTCAAATTCATATAGGTCTGTGGTTTAGCAAAAATAGTTTTTTGTCCTTTAAAGTGGTATTGCAAAAAATGGGAAGAAAACCCTTTTTTCCATTTTTGGTCTAAACCTATATTACGAATAATAAATGTTTCCAGAATCCTGAATCCAATATTATGCCTGGTATACTGATATTGTTTACCCGGATTTCCAAGTCCTACAAATAATTTCACACCATCACGACCTTGGCATTATTTAAGCTAAAATTGCAATTACTCTTTCTTCTCTTTCTTCTCTTTCTTCTCGTCTTTTCCTTCTGCCTGTGCTTCTTTTACTTTATCTTCTACTTTCTCTTCACCTTCTTCTGCCTCTTCAGCTTCTGCTTCCTCTTCTCCGGAGACTAATTCCTCTTCCTTAGTAGGAGCAACTACCGAAGCAATGGTGCGGTCTATATCGGTTAAGAGTTTTATGTCCTTAGGTAACTCAATATCCTGTAATGTTATAACATCATTAAATCCTAATTGGCTGATATCCACAGTAATAGCCTCAGGTGCATCCACGGGAAGACATTCTACTTCAATTTCCCTTAAGGAAATATCCAATATTCCTCCTTCTTTTATTCCCTTGGGCTCTCCTTCCAGTACAATGGGAACCTGTAAAGTGACTTTTTCTTTCATGGTAACACCATAAAAATCGAAATGATTGATTCTTTTCTGTAATGAGTCATATTGGAAATCTTTAATGACTGCTAAACGAGTCAAGTCTTTGGCATCATCTTTCTTTATTTTCAAATCAATTATTCCATGAGAATGTTTTTTATCAGACAAAAAATGATGTAATTCTTTTTCCGGTACTTTTAGTAAGAGATTTTCCTTATCACGGGGAGAATAAAGTACTCCTGGAACATAACCTGAATTTCTAAGTCTTTTATTCTCCTCTTTACCCTTTTTGTTTCTGGTTTCTACCAGTAATTTTTTTCGTTTCATATTCGGCTTTCCTCCGCCTCTCTCCATTTTTTCTTTTTTGTTATTTTGCAATTTAATTGCATTATATTATTTATTTCAATTTTTCACCTGGATCATATAATCTTTTACCGAAACAATGCGCTTATAGACATATTTCCATGAATGCGCTTAATTGATTCTGCAAACAATTTTGCCACCGATAAAACTTTGATACATGGTAATTTTTTTCCCTCGGGAATAGGTATGGTATTAGTCACAATTACTTCCTGAAACAAACTCTCTTTCCAGTATTTTTCTAATCTATCCCTTGCTGGCCCAGCAAAGACCGGGTGCGTAGCACAGACATATACCTCTTTTGCTCCGGCATTCAGAACTGCCTGACTTCCCTTAATAATCGAACCAGCTGTATCTATCATATCATCAACTATAATAGCGGTTTTATTATTAACATTTCCTACTATATGCATAATTTCCACATTACTATCAGATTCCCTATATTTATCAATAATAGCAATAGGTTTTTTTAAACGGCCGGCAAATTTTCTGGCTCGTGCTGTTCCTCCTACATCAGGTGAAACAACGACTACTTTTGATAAATCTTTTCCTTTAACATAGTCGGACAAAATAGGTTCTGCTTCCAAATGGTCAACTGGTATATCAAAAAATCCCTGTATCTGTCCTGCATGCAAATCCATGGCTACAATACGATCAGCCCCTGCCTGAACTAATAAATTCGCAACTAGCTTAGCAGTTATCGGCTCTCTCGGACGGGTTTTTCTATCCTGCCTGGCATAACTATAATAAGGCATCACAGCAGTAATGCGCTCAGCAGACGCCCTATGAAGGGCATCAATCATAACCAATAACTCCATCAGGTTTTCATGGACAGGATGACAGGTAGGCTGTATTACAAATACATCACGTCCTCTAACATTTTCATCTATTTTAACATGTAATTCACCATCAGGGAACCTGGAAACTTCAGCTTTACCGAGTTCTATCCCTAAATGCGCTGCAATTTCCTCTGCTAATACAGTATTAGCATTTCCCGAAAATACCTGCAATTCTCTATGCGAATATGCAATCAAGTCTTTGCCTCCTTAAATATTATAACATAAACTTATTTCGTTTCTCTTTTATTTTTCTTTTCCGTCCAATCTATTATGTTTTTTTGTCGTGATCTGGCAATTCCCAAACTTCCGGCAGGTACATTTTCAGTAATAGTCGAACCGGCAGCAGTATAGGAATTTCGGTCAATGGTTACCGGCGCAACCAATGCATTATTGCTTCCGATAAACACTCCATCCTTTATTGTTGTAGGATTCTTTTTTTTGCCATCAAAATTACAGGTAATGGTGCCTGCTCCAATATTAACCTTTTTACCTAATGTTGCATCTCCCAGATAAGTCAAATGACCGACTTTACTCCCTTTATCAATAAACGTTTTTTTCACCTCAACATAATTTCCGATCCTTACGTCATCTCCGATGATACTTTCCGGCCTGATATGGGCATAAGGTCCGATCATTGTATTATTGCCGATTTTACTTTTCTCCACATTAGAAGAACAAATCCTTGTTTCCCGACCAATGCTGGAATTAATAATATGAGAATAAGGACCAATGTGACAACATTCTCCTATCTCGGTTCCAGCTGTAATAATGCTATAAGGATAAATAACCGTATCCTGGCCAATTTTTACATGGTTATCAATATAAGTATTATTCTTATCAATAATAGTCACACCATTTGACATATGCTCATAAGCATTTCTCTGATAAAGAATACAAGATACACGCGACAAGTCCATTCTGGTGTTTATTCCCATTATTTCTTCTCTATCCTGAACAGTAACAGTTGTCGCAACATATCCCTTATCCAGTAATATTTTAATCACATCAGTCAGATAATATTCTTTCTGGTAATTATTTTTATTAACCATTTTCAACGCTGCAAATAATTCTTTGGAATTAAAACAATAAATACCCGCATTAATCTCTTTTATTAGACCTTGTTCTTTTGTTAAATCACGTTGTTCTACAATTCCGGATATTTTCCCTTCTTGATTTCTTATAATACGGCCATATCCCTCCGGCTGCTCTAAATTTGCAGTCAACAGTGTACAGCTTGCCCTGTGTTCTTTGTGGCAATTAATCAATTTCTGAATTGTTGAAGCCTTTAATAATGGAACATCGGTGTACAAAACTAGAATTATACCCGAAAAATCAACTAAATACTTCTCTGCCTGCTGCACAGCATGAGCAGTACCCAATTGCTTCTCCTGGTAAGCATAAATTATTTCATTTTCAATATCGCTAATTTCTTTTTTAATTTTTTCAGCATGCTGTCCGATAACTACAATTCTCTTTCCTATTCCCAGGGACTTAGTAAGTTCAAGTGAATAAGAAAGCATAGGGCTACCAGCTACAGGGTGTAAAGCTTTGGGAAAGGAAGATTTCATTCTTTTGCCCTGGCCTGCTGCCAGTATAATTGATGCAATAGATTCCATAGCATTATCCTATCAAACACATTTTCTAGAAAATCCAAGAAAGTAAAATAGGCTGAGGTAAAAATGATTTTATTTTAATGTATTTTTTTTAAAAAAATAAAAAGTTCTTTAACTTTGGCTGGGGTGGGAGGACTCGAACCTCCGAATGAGGGATCCAAATTCCCTTGCCTTGCCACTTGGCCACACCCCATCCATATGTATGCAAATTCTTTTTAGTAACTATATGACTATAAATCAACAGAGTCAGGAGAGAAAACTTGAGATCTGATTAATATTAATCTCCTGACTCATTTTATTTAAGTTAAACTATCTATATTATTATAAACAAACCGTTTAAAATTTCAAGTAATAATTTTTTACTCTTTTTCTTCTGAATCATCCAAGTCAACAGAGACATCATCAGTATCCTGTTCTATTTTTTGTTCTGTAGAGGAGGATTCACCAGCAGACTGTTCTTCCCCTTCTGTTGCCTGGAATTCTTTTAATACTGCACTTTGGATCATCTCTCTGACTTCAGTGTTAATGGGATGAGCTATGTCTTTATGATTTCCATTAGGAAGCAACTTACTGGGCATGGCTACAAACATCCCTTTTCTCCCATCAATTATTCTCAAATCATGGACAACAAAAGAATCATCGAAAGTAATAGATACATAAGCTCTCAATTTTCCGTCAGTTTGTATTCTTCTAATTCTTACATCTGTAACTTGCACTTGCTTACACCGCCTTTTTGTTTTTTAGTTTTCACTATTCATTTGTAAACATTTTTTTAATAACACTTCAAACACTTTTCTCCCTGACCTTTTTACAAATTTCTTTCCCCTTTCGAAAGACACAATTCAACTATTACATACTTTTTTGTACCTCCTGTTATATCACAAATTAGTATTAAATAAAATAAACCACAGCCAAATATACCTGCTGTGCTGAGAATCTTCTATTGTTTAATTTATATTTTCTCTGAGCATTCAAGTATTTTTTGTGCCTTCATAAACCTATCTACTATTTAATTTTGTATACCATTTTGTAAGGTTTGTCAAATTTTATCATGTAAAATGTATTTGTCAAAAGTTTTAAAATAGTATCAATTATGTAGTATCGGGTATCGAGTCCTAAATACAGTAATGAGTAACAAGTAATGAGTAATCAGCAAAAAAATATCCGAGCTATCAGTTAAACAGCATAAAACTAAAAACTAAAACTAAAAACTATTTTAACAAATACCATCGACTAACGACCATTATCTCTCATATATCCCCACAGTATTTACTACATACTACATATAAATTTCCGATACTATCTTAATATTTTCTTGATTTCACTGGTGGTAGTGCAAATTCCTGCAAACCAATTTTCTCCCCTTTCGCCTCTTTCTAAATCCGATTTTTGCGAGTTTTCCAGCTTATCTTTATCAATTCTTTCTCACAAATATAACTGGGCATTATTTATGTTCTTTCTTCTTTGTTGAAAAACTGCCCTAACAATTCAAAAGAAATTCATCTTCTACTAAAACAAATTATTATCAAAGTTAATCCTGATTATCATTAATTTACTTCTGGCTTTGGGAAAAATACATCCAGTTTTACCAGTGTATTTTTCAATTCTGGAATAATACTGCCATAACGGAAAGTAGACCATAGTTTTATTACCCGGTTTTGCCATCACGTTCGGCCACTTCTTTTTGAACCATTACTACTGCCATTTTTAAAAGATAATGCATCTCCATTAATTTTTCTTAACAAGGAAGTGAAATGAAATAAGGCAAGTTTCCTGTTATTTTTCTATCTGGCAACCCTCCTGCTTTTTTTTTCCTTTAGAACGGATAAATCCAAAATCCATATGTCTTTATAAAGAATAGTAACATGCCCTTGATCAGCTTGAAATAAATCTTCCAGCATGGGTTTGAGACGAAAATCTTTCTCGATTGAAAAAACATGTTGAGTCGAGAATAGCAATGCCTTCGTTAAGGCACCCAGTCCAGTTCCGATTTCAAAATAGCTTCCTTATTATTTAAAACATAGTGCTTTTACAACAATTGCAGTTATGTTTGATCTGAAAATTTTGACCTAACTTTTTTAGGGGCATTGATAATTGAAATATAATCGAGTATTTTTTTTGGGAATTAAGATTATTCGAATAAGAGGGTCTGTTTTCCTCTAAAGCATTGGGAACCGGTGAGTCACAGGTTGAACAGACAACCTACGGATTACGATTCCGTTGCTCTGCCAATTGAGCTACACCGGCTCATTATTATAAGGTATCCGGTTTTTCTATCGCATAATACTTTATCACAAAATCTCTTTTTCTTCCATTTTTTTCTTCTTCAGCCAATCTTCTAAGCCTTCCCTCTTAAACTTAACCAAACGTCCCACTTTAAAATGAGGATTCTTCTTGCTATAATCTTTAATGGTTAGGGTACCCAATGCTATAAATAAAGCAGAAATGGATAACATTTTTGTATTGAGCATAATTATCCCTGGTTTACTGAATCAATAGGCTTCCAATCTGATCCTCTCTATTTGTTTTTATGGCAGGTAGCTAAGTGGATTAACGGGTCTACCGTTTTCCCTGATTTCAAAATGAAGGTGAGAACCGGTAGCATTACCGGTAGATCCTAATTTGCAGATGACATCCCCTTTCGTCACATTCTGTCCTTCTTTCACCAAGTTACTTGCACTATGGGCATAGACCGTCGAATAAGCGCCAGCATGATCAATAATAACAACATTGCCATATCCGTTAATATATCCGGAAAAACTTACTTTGCCACTTTCTGCAGCTTTTATTAATGCCCCGGTATGGGCATCGATATCTATTCCGGTATGGTAGTCTCGCCTACCCCCCAGGGTCCTAATTCCAAATTGAGAGGTGATAAGCCCATTCAAAGGCCAGATAAAAGAGCGAGAAGATATCGAAGAACTTTTGGTATTGGGTATTACGAGTCTTTGTCCGACAATAAGTCTTCTGCTTTCAGAAATTTGATTGGCACTGGCAATAGACTGCACGCTCACCTGGTATTTTCGGGAAATTTGCCACAGAGTCTCTCCTTTCTGGACATAGTGGATAACACCTTTGGATTTTTCTGTTTTTGCTACCGAGGTGCTGGCACCTGTTTCCTGTTCTGCTGCCAGATCAGTAGCAGGAATATCTAATTTTTGACCAACAGATAGCTGGTTAATATTCTGCAGAGGTTCTTTTTCATTACTTTCCTTTTTTTCATTTTCTTCATTTCCCGATCTACTACCCAGAGGGCTTTTGATAACCTGACTGATGGACAGCCTTTCAGGATTTTCTAAATCATTTGTCTGTGAAAGATCCTTTAAAGAAACCTGATAATTTTGAGCGATAGTCCATAAACTTTCATCCGCTCTTGCTGTATAATTAACTTCTTTTACCGAATCTCTAAATTCCTGTTTTAAACTAGTACTCATTCCTTGATAACTTAAGTTATCTTTCTTAAAGGAAAGCCCGGGCTGTTCTTCTTCTTTTAGAGAATCAGGTTTATTTAAATCATTTACTGAAGAAATGCGCTCTAGCGATAAACGATACTGTTGGGCAATATCCCAGATACTTTCACCTTTTTGTACAGTGTGAATAACATTTGAAATATCTCTACTCGGGCTAGAATTATCCCCTTCATTTTTGGGTATTTTTATTAATTGACCCGGGGATAGCGGTTGATCTTGTTCAATATTATTTACTTGCGCAACTTCCTGTATCGATAACTGAAATTGGTGGGCAATTGTCCAGAGAGAATCACCTTCTTTTATCTGATACTCTAGATATCCCTGGGCTAAAATGTTAGCAGTTGTACCTACGATAAATATAAAAACGAACAAGACAAATACAATTGCCCGGGTTAAGTAGATGGAAGTATTATTTTTGACATAATTCATTTGCCCAACACCTATTCACTTAAAATATGGTATAGAATATATTAATGATGAAAGAATAAAATAACTCCCTTCATATTTAATATAAAGTTTATATAACTTTTCTTAACAAAAATACTCTCTCGGCTGGTTTAATCTGTTATTTTAGCTTAGATTTCTATTATTATATTATAATTATAAATAGATAGTCAATCTTAACTCTTTTCTAATCCTCCTCTAACTGGATTATAGATATTAAATTTTAGTTTCTTATTTCTTCATTAATTCTTTTCCTATATTCAGATGTTTCAGATTATATTTGACCTAAATTAATTCAATTGAAAATTATTACAACAAACTTATGTCAACTTATAATTGAAGAGCAGAAGTACCAGGAAATTGTTTCCAAATTATTCAGGAAATCTACGGATTTAAAATATTCTATTTACTTGAAACTATATTTTTATCAGCATTAGTAAATATCCCATCCGCATAGCGGGTGACTTTAAGAACTTCAACTTTGGACTTCAGGTGAAAAATTGTCGTCTAGCTTATCTTAATCTTTTCATGGTTAAATACAATAGGCTTATGATTAAGTCAGAATTGGCTTAAAATTATTTAATTTCTTGAAAAGGTTTAAAGGGTTGGTGTTCATGAGATAGCTAAAATGACCTAAAATTCTATAACAGAAACAATGGGAAAGGCTTATATTTTAAGGGTTTTGGCTGGTGTTTTGGGATAGTTGGGGGTTAGTGAAAACCCCCCTATTCGGATTACGATTCCGTTGCTCTGCCAATTGAGCTACACCGTCACCTTTTTAAATAATGGTAGGCGGAACAGGACTTGAACCTGTGACCCCCTACATGTGAAGCAGGTGCTCTGCCAACTGAGCTATCCGCCCATTACCTTATTTAAAAAATGGTGCCTCCAAGGGGATTTGAACCCCTGTCGCCGCCGTGAAAGGGCGGTGTCCTAAACCCCTAGACGATGGAGGCAATATTTTGGTAGGCCGTGCAGGCCTCGAACCTGCGACCCTCTGATTAAGAGTCAGATGCTCTGCCAACTGAGCTAACGGCCCGCAACACTGGCTTATTTCTTTGTTCTTTTTCAATTGCCCTACAATGTTACTATATTTTGATTGATGTGTCAACGAAAAATCGAGAAAAATGATAACTATGCTTTTCTCTTTTTATTTAACTTTCTTATGGAAAATGACAACAAAGCAGGGGTAACAAATGTAGTAGCCATTGACATAGCAATGACCGTGGAAGCCATATTTGGGGTAATTACACCATATTTCAACCCTATATTGGCTAAAATAAGTGCTACTTCTGCCCTGGGAACTGTAGCAATGCCTACTACCAATGATTCCATATTACTAAAACCACAAATACGTGTCCCTATACCACAACCGATTATTTTGCCCAAAATAGCCAAAACAATTATTAACATGGTAAACAGTCCCATTGAAGTAAAAGTACTCGGATCGAATTGCATGCCCATGGTTACGAAAAATATGGGGATAAAAAAGGAATGTCCTATAAGGGAAACACTTTCGAAGGATTCTTTGGCCAATCGCGTTTGTCCTAATATCAACCCAGCCATAAAAGTACCGGTAATTAAAGAGAGTCCAATTTTTTCTGCAATTATTGCAAATATTAACCCAATAATAAGAATAGGTAGTAAAATTTGATTGTCAGCCTGGTTGAAGATAAAGGAACTCGATAATTTTTGAAAAAAATGAATTGCAATAGTCATACATATTGCAATAAATGCAATAGTTAAAATAACCGTAATTAATAGATTAACTACCTCCAGATTTCCGGTTAATGCTATTCCAACCACAGTGCCCATTGCAATGATACCGATTACATCATCAATGATGGCTGAACCAATAATCAATGTCCCTATTTTCATACCGATCATTTTTGTCTCGGTTAATACCTGGCTACTGATGCCGATAGATGTAGCAGTTAAAGATGTACCTACAAATATTGATACCAGATAAGAATAACCAAAAATATGTGCAGCAAAAAATCCTAAAATGAAGGGAATAATTACACCCAATAGAGCAACTACAGTAGATGTTTTGGCCAATTCCTTCAGTTCATTTAAATTTACAGCCAGGCCGGTAGAAAAAAGCAATAGAAGTACTCCTATATCGGCAATGTTATGCATGGTTTCGCTAAGTTCGATTATGCCAAGATTACCCAATAGCAATCCCACGATTAAATCTGCCAATACCATAGGCTGTTTCATTTTTTTAGCTAATAATCGGCCAATAAATGCTGTTATAAGAATAATTAATAAATCACTAATAAACACTTGTAATACCTGCTTTTTAAATCAGTATCGGGTATCGAGTAAGTAGTATCGTGTATAAACACCTAAATAAGTAACAAGTAATGAGTAAATAGTTCAAAAATTATTGCATTATTCGCATTTCTCGAGAAGAATAATCACTGGCAAATATATTTATTCATTAGCTAATGTATTAAATCATAAAAAATCAAAAACTTTCTTATTTTAGATAATACTCAAATGCTCATACTGTTCTATTTGAAAATTAAAGGAATATTGTAGTATAATTTATCTTACATTTAGCTTATCTTAAAATATACCGCTTAAGATTGGATAATAATAGGAATGCTTATTATAGTTTTCGATATTCTTATTCATTTTGCATTTAGACTCGATACCCGTTACTATATACTCGATACTCACGACTCGATACAATTTATTGTTCCATTTCTTCATTTGTTCTTGCTAAATTTTCAAAACGAGTATATTCCTTCAGGAAAGCCAATTCAAATGTCCCGGTAGGACCATTTCTCTGCTTGCTCACAATTACTTCGGCAATTCCTTTCTTGCTACTTTTTGGCTTATAATATTCTTCTCGATAGAGAAAAGCAACTACATCTGCATCTTGCTCAATTGCCCCACTTTCTCTTAAATCAGAAAGACGGGGTCTTTGTATGGTTCGTTGCTCAACTGCCCTGGATAACTGGGAAACTGCAATAACCGGCACATTTAGTTCACGGGCTAAGCCCTTGAGAGAACGGGAAATCTGAGAAATTTCCTGCTGTCTATTCTCAATTCTTAATCCTGTCTGAATTAGCTGTAAATAATCAATTAAAATAAGGCCAAGGTCATGTCTGGCTTTTAACCTTCTTGATTTTGCCTTAATCTCCAGTGGGGATATTCCAGCTGTATCATCAATAAAAATTGGTGCTGCAGACAATCTACCGGCAGCCATTGATAATTTAGGCCAATCTTCTTCCGGCATTCTACCCCTACGTAAGGCATGTGTATCAATCCGTGCTTCAGAACACAACATTCTCTGTACGATTTGCGCTTTAGACATCTCTAAACTAAATATAGCTACCGGTATTTTATGCTGCATAGCTGCATTCTGGGCAATATTCAGGCAAAGAGCAGTTTTTCCCATAGAAGGTCGACCAGCCATAATAACCAATTCTGATGGCTGAAAACCGGTAGTTATTTCATCCAATTCTATAAAACCAGTGGGGACTCCGGTAATAAAATTATCACGATGATACAAATCTTCAATTTTTTCAAAACTCTCAGTCAATAAATCTTTAATGGGACTAAAAGAATGTTCTACTTTCTGCTGAGATACATCGAAAATAAGGTTTTCCGCTTTATCAAGCAAAATGCGGGCATCTTCCTGTTCTTCATACCCCATGGTTACAATCTGAGTAGCATGATTAATCAACTTTCTCAAAACTGCCTTTTGCTCCACAATCTTTGCATAATACACCACATTGGCAGCAGTAGGAACACTACTCATTAAAGTGGTTAAATAAGACGCTCCCCCTACTTCTTCCAGTTGTTTTTTTTTATTTAATTCTTCTGTTAGAGTAACTAAATCAACTGCCTGATTTTTCTCAAACAAATCCAAAGCACACTGGTAAATAACCTGATGTGCATTTCTATAAAAATCTTCTGGTTGTAATATTTCAATGCAATTTAATATGGAATCTTTATCTAAAATAATTGAACCTAAAGTAGCCTGTTCAGCACTAATATTTTGCGGTGCATGACGTGTTAATTCCATCTTTTTATTCTCCTAAATCCCATTTGAGTTATCAGTAACAAACACTATTTATTATATTTATTAATTATTCCTCATTTGAAGCTTTGTCTTCAACGGATTTACTTTCTTTTTCTGCTTCTTCTTCAGGAATTATCTGAACATTTAGCTTGGCATCAACTTCTTTGTGCAAACGTACGCTTACCTGGTAATTCCCAATCTTCTTTAGCGGTTCATTGTGTTCGATTTTTTTACGATCAATTTCAATCTGATGATTTTCAGCCAGGGAAGCAGCAATATCTTTATGAGTTACCGAGCCGAATAATTTTCCATCCTTTCCGGCTTTTACCTGAAATGTAAGGTTAATTTTACTTATTTTTTCAGCTAACTGTTGAGCATTCAATATTTCCCTGTTTCGTTTTTCCCATTCTTTTTGTTTTAGATGTTCAATCGATTTTAAATTCCCGCTATTATTTTCCATGGCCAGACCTTTTGGGAACAGATAGTTTCTAGCATATCCCCTGCTGACATCAATTACATCACCTATATATCCTACATTGTCGACATTTTCTTTTAGTATAACCTTCATGGTTTGTACCTCCATTTAAAATTGTCAGTGAAATTAACTCCCTGAAACTTTTTTAATATATCTTTTAAAAATCCGTTCTATAATTTTTATCGTTAGAAGTCTTTTTAAATTCTATTTCTAGTGCTGTTAAAATATTTCCTGTTAATTATTTAATTATTCTCCTGGGGGAAAAGTAATTTCCTAAAATCAAACCAGACATCAAATATACCAACCCAGGTAATCGCTAAAGAAAAGACTGGTTGAATAAAGATAATAATATAAATTATCCAACATAAAAATGATTTTACTTTGTAATGACGTAAAATATAAGAAACAACTGCCAAGCCGGTAATCAAAAATATAATCGAGAATAATAGTTGAATATTTATACCAATTCTTCCCAGTACTGGTAAATTATATTTAGTATTTATCAATAGGATAAGTAATCCAAACAGGTAGCTCCAAAAAAAAGACTTACTTGCCCGCCATTTATAAAAGGGCACAAAAGGCGCCAGATGATAACCAAATCGGCTCAATATTTTTCCAGCAACCCAATAATTAATTAAAGTATCAAATACCGAAGCAACAACCAGCATCGCCGGAAAAGCTATTTTAATTAACTCCACAGATTGCAAAAGAGAATTCTTAAGATCTGCTATTTGCTCCGGATTCAAACCCATATTACCATAAAACGACAGACTTTGGTTGATACTTTGATCAATCTGTTCTAAACCCAGCAACAAAGGATTGACATCCATTAACCATAAACCAATCAACATTAAAAATATCTTTGAAATAAACGAAGTTATACTTCCGATAAGAAGTATTTCCAACAAAGAAAATTTTCTTTTGATGGCTACACCCAGTGCAATCCCTAATGTTCCAAAACCCAACACACCAATCAATCCCTGGAAAGGTCCGGCTAACATACTAACCAGAAAAAAGGCTATTACTAAGGAAAGAAAGGCAATCTTTATATTATGCCGTAAACACAAAATAATAATCGGTAAAGGGCATAAAAAACTAATCAAGGTCCCAAACAAAGGTATATACAGGCTGGCTAAAAATAATATTACTGTAATCGCTGAAAGAAAGGCACCTTCAACAATTGACTTGGTCGGAATGCGCTCTTTCAATGATTAAAACCCCTTTTATATTGCCCGTATTGCTTGTTAAAACCGTAAACAAGTTGTCATTTTGGCAACTTATAAAAATAAATTAATAATTTGTTCAATTTCTATTTCATTCTGCTAAATTTGCATTTAACCGAAAACCCAAATAATTAACGATTAACATAAGGTAGCAAGGCAACTTCTCTGGCACGTTTAATAGCAATAGCCAAAGATCTCTGATGTTTCGCGCAATTCCCCGTAACTCTTCGGGGCAATATTTTTCCCTGGTCGCTGATAAAACGATCTAGCAATTCAATACTTTTGTAATCTGCTACTTTTTTTTCGGCGCAAAAATAGCATACTTTTCTTCTTCTGCGAAATCCTCTATATGATTCTCTTCTTACCATTCATTATTTCCTTCCTATATCAATGATAGTAATAAATATCGCACCCGCATAGCGGGTGACTTTAACTAATACCACCTTCTTAGAAGGTGTTTTTATGGTTAAATAAAATAATTTTTTATCCATTGTTTATTGTTTTTGTTCTTTTTAGAAAGAACTTTTTCTGTCCAAGAACTAATAAATATCTGATTATTTTTTCTTCAAATTTAATACTTTTCGATATTAGCAATATTCTTAGGTTCTAACTCAAAATCAATGATAACATAAAAGCTTCTCGAATTTCTTAATATCGTAAGCTAGTGTTCTTTACCCCATTGATTTACTTTGATAATTTTACCTTGATTATTTGCAATAGTTTGTTGACTTCTTAGCAGAGCAGATATTTCTTCTTCTTGAAGATTGGGATCCAATAAGATCATCAGTTCATAATTTCGCATTTGTTCACCTCCTTTTGGTCAAAATAGCCCCCACCTTTTTGGAAGGAGCAAGGAAAAATGCTTTCTTATTATAGCACTGTGTTTTTTATATATCAAGATAGTAATAGAATAAATATCGCACCCGCATAGCGGGTGGCTTTAAAAACCTCTAAAAGAGGTTTAACTTTTTAGCTTTTTTTATTTCGATTTTTGATTTAACCTTTAGCTATAATACTTCTTAAGTAATAGTACTTCCAACTTTGGACTTCAGGTGAAAAATTATCATATAGCTACTCATAATCTTTTTATGGTAAAACCATTTATTTAACCATAAAAAACCAACTTCTTAGAAGATGGTTTTTTATGGTTAAATAAACTCTCTTAAAACTAATATTATCTGTTAATATGCCTCAATATTAATCTCTTTTAATTATTTGTTTTATTCTTTTCTCAATCTTTACTCGGGGAACCAACACTTTGCGCCCACAACAAAGACATTTTAATCCGATATCTATACCAGTTCTGGTTACCTCCCAGTGGTAACCTCCACATGGATGTTTCTTTTTCAATTTAATAATATCGCCAATTCTTAATTCAAGTGGCATCTATAACACCTATTATTTCTAAATTTCCAGATTTTTAATTAAACTGTTTTTATTAATTTTTCTTTCATTTGGATAGAAAATGACCAGATTGATTTTATTGCTTAGAAAAATATTTTCTGCTAGTTTTCTTATATCTTCGGATTGAACATTTTCAATTCTCTCCATCAATTCTTGGTATCGATACTCTTTTTTATATAACAATAGATGGCTTCCAATTCGAAAGGCATGGTTGAGTGTATTTTCCAACCCTAACAAGATGCTGCCTTTATACATTTCCTTAGCTTTTCGAAGCTCCTTAGTATTGATTTTATTATCCTTAAGTTTTTTTAATTCCAATAATATTTTTTCAATACTAGAGACCATTTTCTCGGGGTCTACACCAGCATAGATGTTGAAAGAACCTGTTTGATCAAAATACTGGGTATAGGAATGAATATCATAGGCTAGCCCTTCTTTTACACGAATTTCCTGAAATAATCTCGAGCTAAGACCTGCGCCCAGGATAATATTGAGTAGATCCATGGCAATTTTATCCGGATGAAATCTGGAAACACCTTCAAAAGCAAAACATAAATGAGTTTGATTTACTTTTTTTGGTGATACCAATAACTCAGGAGCTATCTGTTCTTTAAAATAAATTTTTGGTACATTTTCATGTATTGTCTTCTTTGGAACAAAAGGTGAACTCTTAATTACCTCTTGAACTATTTGCGAAGAAATATTACCAGTAATACCAATAACCATATTTTTTGGTTGATACATTTCATTAAAATATTGTAATATTTTCGTACGATTAAATTCTCTGACTGTCTTTTTTTCCCCCAAAACATTCTGACCTAACACAGTGTCCTTCCATAATAATTGGTTTATTAAAAAACTTATCCAATCTTCAGGTATATCCTGATATTTATTAATTTCTTCAATGATAACAGGCTTTTCATGAGCAATATCTTCTTCTCTAAAAAGAGAATAATTTAAGATATCAGACATTACTTCGAAGGCACTGGCAAAATTCTTGTAGAGTACTTTGCTATACAAAAAAGTAGATTCTTCTGAAGTAGAGGCATTGATTTCTCCGCCTAATTCTTCAATACATTGAGATATTTCCAGGGTATTTCTTCTTTTCTCAGTTCCTTTAAAAAGCATATGTTCAATAAAATGAGAAATACCTCGCTGTGTACTATTTTCATATAATGAACCGGCCTTAATCCCTATTACGATTGACACTGAACGCATATGAGGTATTGAGCAGCTGATTACATTTAATCCATTGTCCAACTTAATTAATTCTGTCTTGCACATATTTACTTAATTTCTCCTAAATCTTATAATTTTAATCTAGCCTTTTTACCACAAAAACTTCTTCCAATTTATTAAAATCCACTTCCGGTTTTACTAATATTCTCTGGAAAAGATCATGTTTTTCTTTTTTAATAGCCATAACACGACCGATTATAATACCCTTTGGTACCGAACTTCCCATCCCGGAAGTAACAACAATATCATTTATTTGGATATCTGCATCATGAGCTATATAATCAAGGAAACAATAGACACCATCCGTTCCCCCTTTAATTACACCAATTTCCCGGGAACGTTGTACCATAGCACCTACGGAACATCCCTGATCTAATAATAAAAGCACCTTTGAAGTATTTTCTTCTGACTGAATCACCTTTCCTACAAGACCATTATAAGTAGCTACCCCCATATCAGTTTCTACTTCATCCTTAATTCCTCTATCAATAATAACGCTGTGGAACCAATTGCTGGGTTCTCTCCCAATCACTTGAGCTCCAATCATATCATAAGAATAGTATTCTTTAAACTCTACCATCTTTATTAATCGGTCATAGGCTGCCAATTTCTCCATCGCAATAGCATTTTCTTGAGAAATAAGTTGATTTTCACTGCGTAATTGTTCATTTTCCTGACGAATTTTCTCTATTTCGGTAAATATATGAAAATAATTGATAAAATTATTAACGGTTTGATAGATAGTTCTGTTTATGGGTTTAAAAATCATTATACCCACGTCTTCAACCAATCCAAAAAATCCTTTGTCATGATAATCTACTGTTATAATCAGGGCAGACAAGAGAAATAAGCATATAAACAAGATGAGCGCCCTTCGTTCTTTAGAAAACCTATACAATTTACACACTCCATTCATAGCTGTAAGAATTGTAGTTCTATCACTATAACTATTTTGAGTTACCTGCTTTTTATACTTCTTTGTAAAACCCGATGGTATTTTTCAAAATTTTCCAAAGCCT
>JAGYIZ010000040.1 GCA_018402425.1 Candidatus Atribacteria bacterium
ATTTTTATGACTCTTTCAGCAATGACACCCGGATCGGAAATAACGGCACCGGGAATACTTCTACTAACCAATGTCCCGTTAAAATTATATTCTCTGTCTGCAAAAGCTTCTCTGGCAATTTTTAAACCTAATTTTTTGGAAATATCAATGATTTCCGAATTGGCCAAACCGACCAATATAAGATCTTTATCTATTTTAAGAATTGCTTCTACCACTGCCTGTCCTAATTTTTTATCATTGACTATGGTATTATAAAATGCCCCGTGCGGTTTTACATGCTGTAAACTCATCCCTTCAGCTTTAGCAATTGCCTGGAGAGCCCCGATTTGATAAGTTATAAGATTTTTAATTTCTTCCGGTGGCATATCCATTTTTCGTCTTCCAAAACCTGGCAAATCCTGAAAACCGGGATGAGCTCCTATGGATACATTATTTTCTTTGGCCAGTTTTACGGTATATCTCATAACATTAGGGTCACCGGCATGAAATCCACAGGCAATATTTGATGAAGTAATATATTTAATGACCTCATCATCCTGTCCTATCTTGTAATTACCAAAACTTTCCCCCATATCACTGTTTAAATCAACTATTCCAGCCATTCTTTATTCTCCTTTATTGAATTTCTTCCACTTCAATCCTGTAATTCTTTCCTTTTATTCTTATCTTAAATATGCGAATATTAGCGGGCTTTATTTCAATAGTTCTTTTTTCAAATTGCAGGTTATGGATTTTTTCTTCTCTTTCATGTAAGAGTTGATGCGCTTCTTCTAAATCTATTTTTCTAAATTTTATTCTATTTCCTGGCTTCATCTGAGAAAATTTATCAATATCAACCGAAATAACCGTGGCAATCTTTGCATATCCACCGGTGGTTTGTCGATCGGCCAACATAACAATCGGCATGCCATTTTGGGGCACCTGAATGCTTCCCGGAGGTATTCCGTCAGTGATTATATCGGAACCACTTTTACTATCAATTTTAGGTCCCTTTAGCCGGTAACCCATTCTGTCTGAACTTGCAGTTATTTCATAAAATGAGTTGAGAAAAGTAAATAAGGCATCTTCGGTAAAATAATCGTCTTGCGGACCCAATATGACCCTTATCTCATTATCTTTGTAATAATCAGGTATATCAATAGATGCTACTTTTCTAACGATTACATCTTGTAGTTTTTTCTCCGGATTGCCAATATGAATGATATCTGCTCTCTTTAATGATCTTCCTTTCAGTCCACCAATTTTTGCTCTGACGTAAGTGGATTTACTTCCAAGGAAGCAGGGAACATTGATTCCTCCCATAACCAATAGATAAGAACGGCTTCCATTTTTAATTTGGTTAAAAGAAATTTTATCTCCTTGTTTTACTTCTAAAGCCTCCCACATTGGAACGACTACATTATTAATTGCAGCATTGAAATTTGCCCCGGTTATAGCAATAACTGTTCGGCTTAACACTTCCAGGGATAGGCCGGGTGAACTTATCTCGATTCCCGCTTCACTTTCATTATTCCCGAGAATTCGATTACCGATCCGCAATGCGTAGGAATCCATTGCTCCACTGGCCGGCATACCAAATTGTTGATAGCCATACCTGCCTAAATCCTGAATAATATCAAAAACACCTGATTTGATAACCTTAAAACCTTCCATAAGGCTCAACCTTACATTGATAATTATTTTCTTCAAACTTCTTTTCAATTTCTTTAAA
The DNA here is from genome assembly GCA_018402425.1 of Candidatus Atribacteria bacterium. Lineage (GTDB taxonomy): Bacteria > Atribacterota > Phoenicimicrobiia > Phoenicimicrobiales > Stramentimicrobiaceae > Oleincola > Oleincola secundus. Next base: position 1,712 of record JAGYIZ010000040.1, read on the forward strand.
TTCTTTTTGATTGATCGGATAGAATTTTAAATAATCGCCGGATTTTAATAAAATGGAAATTCTTTCTTCGGATCAAAGAGTTTAACGGGTATCTACCTATGATTGCCAACCTCCGGGGCTATTGATGGGGTAAATGCCGGCTTGCCCTCCTGCAATGCCAACAGAACCAATAACTTTTAATCTTGGCTTTCTAAACGGGGAGTGATAATTTTATCTGACATTCCTCCAAGAGGGCTAAAACAAACTTGTAAAATCCCAACATATAAATAAAATATTCTTCTTTTTCGCAATGAATTTTAACAGCTTCTTCAGTAGAAATTTGATTATGCTGAGCTGCTTATCTAAATCAAATACATTCTCCCCATATAAAACAGGTATTTCGTAATATACTTGGCAGGATTATTTCCAAAATAGAATTTTCAGAATTCTCAAGCTTTTGATAAGATCCATGGTTTTGCATTTTTGAGGATTATAGTAAATGATTAAGGGAACGATAGGGGACGACTTCTTTCTAATTCCTGAAATGTTTTCCTGTAATGCAAAAAATCCAACTTCCTTATAGCTAAATTTATTTTCTACCAATCGCATTTCCCAATTCAAGGACAATTGTTTTATCTCCGGCAGTCAAATATCTAGTTTTTGGATACATTTTTCCCTCATTATCACTAATATTTTGTGACTTACAGTAAACTCTGAAATTTTGTTTTATTTTATGCAAATGACGTTAATTTTACTTTGATTCCACTCACTAGTTTTTATTCAGTAATAATTAGTAAATATTTTTGTAAAAGTATAATCTGCAAGGAAGCTAAAGTTAGAATGGCATCTGAACTTTTGTGCAAAGATTTAAATTCTGTTTGGTAACAGTCTTTTTGCTCTAAAATTTGATGTTTTTGATATCATGCTTATTTGGTTCTTTTCTTCTTTTCTAAGAAAAGGCCTTCGTTACCTTCATAGTAAGATGGTATTTAGTAAAAATTGCAATTTCTATATTAAATTGAAATGAATAAGGAAAACGGCTCATGTGCCCTGAATTAATGTGCAGCAAGTGACAATAATATTTTATAAACAGTGCATTGTTCAGGGAGCACTCTTTTCTACTTGCCTCTATTAAACTATACAAAAATTACAATTTTATTAATTTTTCAGTTTAATTTATTGTACTATAATTTATTAAAAACTTCTACCTTTACCTTTTTCTAATTTAAAAATGAGCCTGAAACAAGAGTCATGCTACAGGACTAGTCAAACATCATTCCTTGTAAGTTGAACTTTCTCTCATACTCCCATTTATTTCGTGTATCTTGCTGTTATCAATGACTTCCATAATACCATCTGAGACATACTCCCACATCAGCAATACTTCTTTTAATTTCTCATAGGGAGTCTTGATAGTCCTGGTACCGGTATTTCTTTTAATTCTTCCCTTATGGGATCTATTACTTCACTGGGAAAGGTACAGACGATGAGTTCAGATACTGCTGGAAACAGCCGAGTTAGGAAGTCATTAACCTTGGGAGCATCTTCTTGGCTGATATGGCTATAGCCTGGGCTGCAATGACTACTCCAGCTGCTTTGGTCTCTATTAGAGCATTACTGCTTAGCAGTGTGTCTAGGCCTGCTTTTGGTCAGTTTAATCAAGAGCTTATTTAACATTTCTACTACCTTCTGGTTGATGTATTCTGTAAACGAGCCAGGGGACAGTCCCCTGGCTCGCCCATATATTTAACGCTTTGAAGTCAAAACGCTAAAGCGCCAAAACATCAAAAGGATAATTATAATGAAGAAAACTAAAATTTATATGAATAAATTAATGCAAGACAATGATTATCGAGTAAAATTGATGGTGAATATAAAAACCATATCTTGCTCAATAGATTAATTAGTTTTGCTATAATAATTTATTGCTTCTTACCCCGCTCCTGGTGGAAACCTCGCATCATAATTCTTATTTCATTAGCTTCAAAGAAATCTTCTGATACTTTTTTACCCAGGATTTTAATTTCTAGATTTTTTGTCAGAGACAAATTTCCTCGAATCATAGCATTATTGATATCAATTGTCCATTCTTTTCCATGATGGTCTTTCAATCGAAGGGATTTTTCTTCAACATTAATTTCTACAATTGTCCCACTAAGCAGTCCTTTTTCAGGTTGCATCCATTGATTTTCCCCGGTATAAACCATATGTTGATAACCTGGGATTCTTGCTCTTAACTGTCTTTCTACATTTTCTGTCCAACCATAATGGAAGAAACCAAACCCCAAGAGGATACTTATAAGCAGACTGATAAGAAATATTACTACAAAACGATAACGATAACCTCTTCTGGTATGGATAAAATTGTAATAAGTAATAAAGAGAAAAAAGACCAATAAAGCAATCCATAGATAAGGCAAACTTGTAACCACTGCTTCCGGTAAGCTTAGCCCCAGGTATTGATATATGTCCCAATCCAAGTTAGTGGTAATAAATAAAATCATACCAAAAGCAACCCCACCAAGAAGGGTAGTAATGACAAACATTATCCAGAAGAAATAGTCACGAGTTAAGAAATACCAACGTGGCTTAGGATGTACCTGTTCTTTTTTAATTTTTTCCAATGTTTTTTTGCTGATATCAGTCATTTTTTGACTCACCTTGTCCTTTTGTGATTTCCTGAAGTAATCTCTTTTTAGCTCGATTAATCAGGGTACCTATGGTACCCATTGGTTTCCTGAGAATATCACTGATTTCCTGGTAATCTTTTCCTTCTAGAAATTTTAATAACAGGACTTCTTTATATTTTAAAGGTAATGTATCGATATTTTGAAGCAAATTGCGATAATCCATTTTTTGAAACAGGCTTTGCTCTATGTCAAAATCGGATTGCACAAGCTGATCCAGGTCGTGTTCATCCCAGGAAATATCCTGATAATTTTTTGTTTTTTTTCGGAGCATACTGACTGTTTGGTTATGGGCAATACGATAAATCCAACTGGAAAATTTAAATTGTCGGTCATAATCATTCAAGTTTTGATAGGCAAGGATGAAAACCTCTTGTAAAACATCTTCAACATCAGACTGGTTCAGTCCGGATAATTTTCGAACATAATTCATCAGCGGAATCTCGTATCTTTTCATAAGACAGTAATAATATTCCTGGTTTTCTAGACTAAGGAAAACTAACTGTACATCATTTTTTTGCTCACAATCAGAAATCGTTACCATAAGTCTTTCTTTCTTCTTCCCTGAATTTTTTTCTTCAAAGGCAATGAATTATTGCTTGTATTATAATATATTAATTGTGTTTAGGAAAGATTTTCCAGTAATACTTCACATGCCAAAGAGCGTGAAAGATACCAATAAGCCCCATTGCGATAGAGAATTCAACATGCCAGAAAAGAAAATCAAAATTAATGGAACGAAACCAATCAAAATCACGAATCAGTATCAGGATAAATCCAGTGCCAGCAGAGCCAATAAAGCTGATTAAAAGTAAAATGTTCCAGAATTTTTTCTCTTTTGCCGACCTAATTTTTAATTTGGCTGCCAGCCATTTTCCGCTCAGGTAGAGCAGCAAAGTAATCAGCCCGATTGGAATTAAGTTATAATCGGGGAAGATGACAGTTTGGGTAACAAATTCTTCCTGAGATTGTTGAGCATTAATATTTTCATTAGCTTGATTCAAGACAGATGTATTATTAGTTTGCAAATTATCCTGGGTTTTCAGTTCTTCTGCAGTTATTTTGACTAGCGAAGGAGAAAAGTGCATCTCTGCTCTCAATTCATTAATGGTGCTATTAACAGTATAATCATTTACCAACAGAAGATTTTCTTTAAGTTTCTGCAATAAACTATTGGCATTAATTTCCCATAGTTGGGCAATTTCATTGATACTCATAACTTTTAACTGGTTGCCGGAGATTTCTACACTATACTCTTCTTCCTCAGGAGGAATATAGGTATTACTGTTACTGGAACCGCCTGTTTGTTCATCATTAACGTTTAATGTAACTGTATTTTGATCAATACCGGTTGTACTATTTGCCGGATTGGGTTGGGATAAATCACAAATACCATCCTGATTAGTGTCAATATACCTGCCGCATTCCCCCGGATAAGGATCATTTTCCAGGCCAAAGGGACAGCTGTCCCATGGTACAGCCAGTGAAGATTGTATATTTAATAACAGGAAAAAAATTAAAATAATTAAAAAGATAAAAACGTTCCTTCTTTTGGTTAAATGCATCTTGTTTTCCTTTCCTTATTTGTTTATTTTATTAATGCTAATAATAATACGAAAAAATATAAGCTTTTCTTTCAGCAATACAGAATATAATGGTAAGAATTATAGAATAATTGTAATATTTAAAAGAATCAAAGAGATTGGCCATTTCCGGGGGCGGGAGAATAATTAATAGAGTAGCTGTTAAAATTTAATTAATTTATTTTTAGCTGTAGTGTTTTAATGCCTTCCAGTAACACTCGCATGGCAATACAGTCATCTTCATTATATTGAAGGATACGTTCTTTGATTTCTGGTTTCTCTTTTTCCAGCCAGCGGTGATACCATTCAATAGATTCAGCGCCGGAAGGGCTTTCATCCCGCCAGCGAAAACCCAGGTATTTGGCCAGGTCTTTTATTGAATAGCTGAAGGTTGGCCACTCGGTATGCTTTCTGACAATATCACCATACAGATCAATAACCAGAGGTGAATTAAAAAAAGACTCCAATTCAGTTTTTGATATTATCTCCGGATATTTCTGATGCAATTTTTTCCAGATAGTTTTTTCATAAGGAGAATAGTAATAAACAGTACATGGGAAATGCTTTTTGATATAATGCCAGGCATCAATAAAGGCTCTTTCTTCTTCTTTAGCGGTAGCATGGTCAGCAAAAAAGGGAACATATTTTTCAGTAGAGGGATCCTGGTAGTGACGTTCAACAAAACCATGCAGGTAACAAAAATCCCGCATGGGATCTGTTTCCACATCAAAAAATAGTTCGGTATCAGTTAAGGGAAATTCAATCTTACTTTTGACATAGGCGTTTTTGTCTATTCTGGCTAAAAGTTTCGCCCGGGCATGGTATTTACGTAAGGTATTAATACCAATTCCAGGGAAAATTGTTTTTTCACCATTTATGAATTCCGGGAAAGGTTTTTTGGCAAAGTCGGTAAATTTCTTTATTTGCTTTTGCAGGATATCTTTTTTCTTTCGTCCAAGTTCCGGAATCAAGGTCAAATCTTTCCTTAAAATAAGCTGTCTCAGACAATAAGACCTCCAGTGACATAGTTTGCATGCACTGCAATGAGCCGGAGTTGTTGCAATTTCCTGCTCTATAATTTTTTGAGCATCTGTTAAAGTTTGTTGATAAGTATCCCACCAGGATTCACGATTCCTCTTTCCCCTGGGCTGTTCCAGGTTATAGATGATGTCCCTTCCGTGAACGTCATGAATAAAAGGTGTTTTAGCATGAGAATAATTTAATTGTTCCAGAATATCAGTATATAATCCCAATTGAGTGGCATAATGCAGTTTGGGTTTTCCTTCCGATAGTTCGTTTTCACCTTCCAGGCCGGATCCGCTTTTAATATCTCCGGCAATATAACCGTTATCTTTTTTTAACAATAAATCCGGTTCACCGACCAGGTTGTCAGTACTGAGACGTCCGCTATAGATAATAGCAATTCCATTATCCAAGGCTTTTCGGGTCCTGTTTTCTTTTTCTATACCCGAAAAGGAACTCAAGTCCAAAAAAGGCTGTTTCATCTCAGTCATGACCTGCTTTTCAAAATCTACTCCTCTTTCCCAGAGCAACTTCATAAAGGCAGTCTCCGGATCCCTTTTATCGGGATCTTCAAACAAATCCAGGTATAAGCGATGAGGGCATTGGATATAATTATAAAGCATATCAGCAGAAATTTTCTGATACATTGTCTTCTCCATATTCTCCATAATGTTTTAAAGATAATAATTATTGACTTTTAGTTGAATTATTTTGAATAACCTACCATTTTTATAACAATAAGATAACTGGATTGCAAGCTTTAAAATATTTCTTGGTTTTTGATTATTAGTTTTTAGCCTAAGAGAGTGTTTTATTTGCAAATTGGCAGATTAAGGAATAACAATCAATTTTAGATAGATTGACTATTTAATTTGATGTTAAAAACCATTGATAAATAGTACGCTTATTAAATGTTTGAATTTTTCAAAAGAACATAGAACATAGAAGATTATTTTGGTGGTAAAATAAAGTAATTCGCTTTTTTTTGTAGTGTGGGAACAAGAAGGAATTTTGTCAAATAATTTTAAAGAGAGAAATAAAAAAATAACAACTATATATAAGGCAATTTTTATGTAAAAATTTTTAATCAAAAATACATGGATTTACGATAGAACTGGAACCAATCCCTTTTTTTCAGACTTATTAATTGAAGAAAATTAAGATAAAAAAGATACAAAAGGGAATAAAAATTGATGTAGATGGAGAAATCGATGGAAAGGGAATGGCCTTCGGTTATTGCCTTATACTTTGCGATTAGCCTGGATGATGTTGCTTATATTATGAAAAGCCCTTTGCAAACAATCTGTACTGATGGAATTATGGGGAGCCATCCTCATCCTAGAACATACGGCTCTTTCCCTCGTGTTCTGAGAAAATATGTAAGAGAGTTAAAAATAATGAGCTTGGCAGAAGCTATTCGAAAGATGACTTTAGAACCAGCAAGAAGATTACGTTTATGGGATAGAGGACTCATTCGGGAAGGAATGTGTGCTGATTTGGTCTTATTTAATCCATTATATGGATATTTACTTAATAACAGTAAAAGGCATATCAGTTTTTAGATAAAGAAATAAAGATAAGTGATTTAATTTCAATTTTGACTAAGCTGATCAATGAAATTAAAGAAAGATTAGATAAAATTGAAAAAGCAATTAATTAATGTATTATAATAAATAATCTCAATTAGATTTACTGATTTTTAAAAATATATCTTTTAATATGGAGGAATTATGAAGGTAGTAAGATATCAAAGGAATAATGAAGTATTTTATGGTGTATTAAAAGGCAAAGAAATTAATCCAATCGAAGGAGAATTGTTTGGTGAATTTAAAATTGGTTCACAGGAATTGAAAATAAGTGATGTAAAATTGTTAGCCCCTATAATTCCACTTGATGTTATTGCCATAGGTCTTAATTATAAAAAGCATGCTGATGAAAGTGGTCAATCTTATCCTGAGAGGCCACTAATATTTTTGAAGACTACTTCCAGTGTGATTGGCCCGGAAGATAAGATAATTATTCCTGAAGCAGCTCCAGACGAAGTAGACTATGAGGCTGAATTGGCTATTGTTATCGGCAAGAAGGCTAAAAATATAGAAATAGATGAAGTATCGGATTACATCCTGGGGTATACCTGTTCCAATGATGTATCTGCAAGAGATTGTCAGCTCCGTATTGATAAACAATGGGCCAGGGGTAAGTCTTTTGACACCTTCTGTCCTTTAGGCCCCTGGATTGAGACTGAACTTCCTGATCCCGATAATTGCAAAATAGTATCCAGATTGAACGGAAAAGTAATGCAGGATTCCAATACTTCAGACCTTATTTTTAGCACCAGGGAATTGGTTAGTTACTGTTCAAAGAATTTTACCCTTTATCCTGGTACAATAATTATGACCGGTACACCGGAAGGTGTAGGGTTTGCCCGTAAACCGGTGGTTTTCTTGAAACCAGGAGACATTATTGAGGTTGAAATAGAAGGAATCGGCATATTAAGCAATAAAGTGGTAAGTTTCTAAAATTCTAAATCATGTTCTTATAATTAGTAGAATTTGTTCTGTATAAAAAATATAAAAATTCATTTTAATTAATCGAATGAGAAGATGAAAATAAAAGGATATAAAAGAGATAACGGGAAATATGGAATCCGGAATCATTTGCTTATTTTGCCTGTTTCGGTTTGTGCAAGTGAAACGGCAGTAAGAATAAGTCAACTTATTCCCGGTAGCATTGCTTTACCTCATCAACATGGTTGTTGTCATGTTGGTGAGGATTATAAACAAGTGCTAAGGACGCTGGTTGGATTTGCGAAAAATCCGAATGTTGGAGCTGTCCTGATTGTTGCCCTGGGTTGTGAAGGTATTAATCCTGAAGAAGTAAAACGAGAGATTGAAAAATCAGCAAAACCGGTTGAACAAATCATTATTCAAAGAAAAGGCGGTACAGCAAAGACTATTAAAGAAGGTGAAATAATTTGCAGGAGAATGATGGAAAAGCTGCTTCACCAAAAGAAAGAAGAATTCGATATTAGTAAAATTACTCTTGCCCTGGAATGTGGCGGTTCTGATCCTGCATCGGGTATTACAGCGAATCCTTCAGTGGGGGTCGCTTCTGATTTATTGATAAAACATGGAGGAAGTTCAATCCTTTCAGAAACTACAGAATTGATTGGAGCAGATAACATAATTGTCAAAAGGGCTTACAATAAAAGAATTGCCCAAAAAATATTATTTATGATTGAACGAATTGAGAAAAGAGCAATCGATATGCATGTCGATTTAAGAGGTACTCAACCTACCCCTGGAAATATTGAAGGTGGCTTAACAACTATTGAGGAGAAATCTCTGGGTTGTATTCATAAAGCAGGGAACTCTTCTATTATCGGAGTGCTTGAGTATGCAGAGCAAATTCCCGATAAAAAAGGTCTTTATTTTATGGATACTCCCGGGCAAGATATTGAATCAATAACAGGAATGTTGGCCGGTGGAGCACAAATTGTTGTCTTTACTACTGGCAGGGGTACACCTACCGGTTCACCGATTGCACCGGTTATCAAAATTAGTAGCAATACTATGCTATATAAAAACATGTCTGAACATATTGATGTAAACGCAGGTGAAATTATTAACAAAGGCAAAACAATTGAAGAAATAGGTCAAAAAATATTTAACGAGATAATTAAGGTATGCAATGGAAAAATGACAAAGTCTGAGATTTTAGGTCATAAGGAGTTTGCAATTTATCGGATTGGTTATACTTTCTAACTAAAGATAAATAATATTAATATGCCATATAAACACATCAGGTTATTATATTTTGTTTTTTAGATACAAAAACTCTGACCCACAGACGTAAAGGCCATTTTAAGGGACTGGCAAGATTTTGCCAGGCTTTCTTTATTTTAATTAATTGGTCTTTTTGGGTTGGTTTGTTGCCATATATTTCTTTGTTAAAACCCTCAATAATAAGCTGAATTTCTGATTGTTTATTAGGGAAAAAATGAATTAAATATTTTCCATATTCCTGAGGTGTTTTTGATGCTTTTCTTGGAATACCACTTATTTTACCCCAATTGCAAAGTTTTTTAAAAAAGAAATAAGTAGTTCTCCGGTTAATATGACGTTTTTTTAAAGCAAAAATTATTTTGTAAATATATTTTTTACCAAGATTAAATAAGTTTATGAACGAGAAAAACATTTCCTCAAAAAATCCTTTCTTCTTGGTATCCAGATCTGTTTTTGTTGAAAACCACTTATATAAAAACCATAACAGCCAACCAACTGCTATTATTACCACTATTCCCAAAAAGATTATAAAGCCCCAGGTAATAATCCATTGCAATAGTTGAGCAAACCAGGTTTGTTCGGAACTTTCTATCAATGGAATATCGGAACCGCCAGAATAGGTTGGGCCTACATTAACAGAACGATTTCGGTTACCGAAGAGAAATAAAATAATTTTGAGTAAAAAAGAACCTAAGGGCTGGCCTAATATTTTTAAAACCCTATAACCTGACTGAGCCGCGGAAGTCATCTGAGGTAAGAAAAATAATACTATCCAGCTTCCAAAAAGAAATACTATTAAGATAAAAGTAATTACGAAGCTAGTTCTGCTAAGTTGGTAGGGGTGTTTTGTTTTAGAGCTTTTTAAGTTCTTAGCAATAGAGATGGCAAACATACTAAAAAGGAAATAATATATTATTAAAGCACTTGAATGGGGCAGGGATATATTTGTACTTCCCAAAATAATAAAAGTAGAGACAAGGGCTACTATACCCAGATCAAAGCGAGAACTAATCGTAAGATGATCATTTGAGCGGTGTGCCAATTTATACCCCCCTCTCCACAGTAATGAAAACCAAAAAATAATCAATAGATAAGTAAACACGTCAACAGATCCATGTTGTTGATGAAAAATCATTTTTAGCCATTGGAAAGTCAGAAATGATTCTGTCCAATTTCCATAGAAATATATAGTATATAGTAGAATTAAAAGATAGAAGAAAATATGCAATGCAACGTATTCAATGATTCTTCTTCCTCTTCCATCTAAAATAGATGTAATAATCATTGGAGTAAAAAAGGCAAAAACCGCTGTCCATATTGGAAAGAGAGGAGCTTCCAGCAGTAAAAATAATATACAGGTTAGTGCATATAACCATGTTATTTCCATCATGCCGGCAAATATAAATAATAATGCCTTTTTACTTTTCAAACTTTCTGTCATAAGTTATACCTTTTAAATATTTCTTTCTAAATTAACCTTTCTCTGCAGTCTGCAGAATACCGCCATGGATTTCATTTAACAAAAAGATGGGAATGCTAATCTTGCCTGAAGGATGAGAGGAGCTGGCAATCATAAAATATACAGGTATGAGGCGTTGTTTTAAAAATTCTGTGATTTGAATATTTCTTTTATTTAAATTGAAGGTACAATATATGCACCCGGTTCCTTCTGGTATTGTATCTTTTTTAAATAGTATTTCTTGCATTGAACCAACTGATTCCAGCTGAAGTCTGGCCAGTAATTCCATTGACATAGAAAGTTGCTCAGGACCGGTTGCGATGGAGAGGCTGTAATTATAATCTCCTGCTATTTTGCCATTTGATAAAATACCATATGGACTACCCTGTCTATCAAATTCTATGGCTATTGCCGCAACAGCCTCAAGTGTTTTTTCGAACAAATCTTCATGTTTTGTCTTTTTAAAAGAGCTCACATCAACAATTAAAAGAGTTTTTTTCTGAGAGGATGGATCAAAAACTTTTGATTGAAGACGATCATGTCGGGCGCTGGCTTTCCAATGAATATATTTGGCGGGATCTCCGTGGTAATAATCTTGAGTAGCAATAGGGTATATCGGGTCTTTAATCGGACTATTTAAGCCTGGTTTACCAAATAATTCTTTGACAGGAGACGAGAGAAGGTTTAAAGAAATAGTTTTGGGGTAGATTATCATTTCTACAGATTGGGAAAGGTACTTTCTTTGTTGGAAAAGTCCTAACAGGTCACCGGTTTCCAAATAAGGTGGACCTACCTGATAGCAGCCTCTATTCCTTGCAGTTAACTTCCATTGCCAGAAAGAGTGGTCATGCCAGGGTAAACTGAATTCTTCAGAAAGGCATTCATCTTTTGAGTCAGAAGAGAGGAGCCTATTATCTATTGGTATTGTTAATTTTAGCCAGATTGGTAAAAATTTATTATTAAAAATTGTTGCTTGTAATAAGATACTTTCTCCTGGGAAACCTTTTTTCTTTTCTGCATCAAAAGAATAGTGAATATTTTTTACACTTAAATAACTCCATAATTTTGAAGTGTAAAACATTGCCAGTATTAATATTGAGATTAAAATAAGATTTTTTTGTTCATAGAGTAAAGAAATGAATAGTAAAATAAATACCAGGAATCGGAAAAATCTATCAGTAAAGACTGATGACAAAGGGCGGTTATAATCCATATCATTCATTTACTTAATTCCGGTATTGGTATTTCTGTTTGCTCTAAAATTTCTGCTAACGCCATTTTTGGGGTAATTCCCTTTAATCTTTCTTTTGTTTCAATGATTATGCGATGAGCTAGAATATGGATAAAAAGTTCTTTTATATCATCAGGTAAGACAAAATCCCTATCTCTTAAAGCTGCTAGAGCCTGTGCAGCTCTCATGAGGTGGATTGATGCTCTAGGGCTAGCACCATAACGAATCTTTGGATAATTTCGGGTAGCATTAGTTAGAGATACTATATAATGATTAATTTGTTTAGATACATATATTTTTTGTCTTTCTTTCTGTAACCTTAATATTTCCTCCGGGGTAGTAACTGCACTAATATGTTCCAGAGGGTCTTCTTTCTGAAATCGTTCCAAAATAGTTATTTCTTCCTTATGTGTCGGATAATCCAGTTTAATTTTCATTAGGAATCTATCTAACTGAGCTTCAGGCAAAGGGAAGGTACCCTCCAGTTCAATAGGGTTTTGAGTTGCCATAACAAAAAAAGGGGATGGCAAATCCATCGTTACACCATCAACAGTGACCTGTTTTTCCTGCATACTTTCCAGAAGGCTGGATTGTGTTCTGGGTATGGTTCTGTTTATTTCATCAGCAAGAAGTATATTAGATATTACCGGGCCTGGTTGAAAATTAAAGGTGCCTTCTTTTTGATTATAGACATTAAATCCGGTTATATCTGATGGAAGAAGATCCGGCGTAAATTGGATTCGATGAAAGCTACCGCCAATGCTTTTCGCCAGACATCTTGCCATAAGGGTTTTCCCTACACCGGGTACGTCTTCTAGAAGTAAATGGCCTTCAGCTAATAAGGTAGTCAGAATCAATTCAATCGCTTTACTCTTTCCAACAATAACTTTATTAATATTTTTAGAGATTTTATTACATATTGAAAAATTCAAGAAATGTATCCTCCTCTTTAATCTTAACATGAGTCAATACTTTATAGTAAGTTTTATTTTAGAAATTAGAATTTACTCAGTAAATTATAACAATTAGTATGTAGCAACTACAAGTGCACGATATTTTATTGGAAATAAATAAAATTTAGTTGCGATGTATTAGAATTCATGATATTGTATACATGTATACATAAATACATGTATACAATATCATTTTGGAGAGTATTCACAATGAGTGATTTAAATTTGGGAGGAATAGATTATAAAAGAAAATATTTAAGAGATGTAGTATTTGAAAGCTTAAAAGACGCAATTATGAATGGAAAATTAGAACAAGGCAAGATGATTACTGAGCAGCAGATTTCAAGGGAATTCGGAATAAGCAGAACACCTGTAAGAGAAGCTTTGTACAAATTAACTGCAACCGGTTTAATTAGAATAATGCCCCACAAAGGATTTTTGATTAGTAAATGGTCAATTAAGGAGATAAGAGATGTCTTTGAGATAAGAATTGTCTTAGAGCGGTTGGCTGTTGAATTATTCATAAAGAATTATTATCAGGAGAATTTAGAAGAATTAGAAAATATTACAAGAAAGATGGAAAAGGCTGTTCAGGAGAATAATTTTATAGAAGCAGCAAAAATGAATAATAAGTTCCATGACTTGATTATTGAAAAAAGCGATAATCATGAAATCAGTAATGTAATGGAACCATTAAAAAATAAGATAAATATTTTTAGGCTCATTTCGATTTCTACACCATCAAGGTTAAAGACGTCTTTGGCTGAACACCAGAGCATACTTGACAGTATTTCACAGAAAGATATTGTGAATGCCAAAAAATTAATTGAAATTCATATAAGGAAAGTATTGGATATTATCGAGAAAAAGTTGTTGGAAGAGAAAAATAACGAAATAAAGAGGTGACTATTTTGGATGGACTATTTTTAGAGAATCAAACCTGGCCGAAAGTAGAAGAATATCTAAAAAAATCAAATATGATTCTGATTCCTATAGGATCTATCGAGAATGAAGGGAAACATTTGCCTTTAGGATTAGATACTCATGTATCCATGTATTTATGCGAGGCTATTTCCAGGAAAACTGGATGTATGGTAGGTCCCTGTTTGCCGCTTGGTTATTCCAAGTGGTTTATGGATTTTCCCGGAACTATTAGTTTGGAAAATAATACTTTAACTACTTTAATAAGGGAATATTGCGAATGCCTCTATCAGCACGGATTTAGAAATTTTATCTTTATCAATCCTCATATGGGGAACGGGAATGCCATAGCAGATATTGGAAGAGATTTTAGAAGAAAGAATTGTTTGGTCAGCATGATAGATATCTGGAGAACATTTGAAAAAATTGCTAAAGGAATTAAATTAACAGAAAAAAGTGACCTCTCTCATGCCGGGGAGATCGGAACATCTATTGCTTTAGCTCTTTATCCAGAATATGTTGAAATGCAACATGCTCAAAAAACAGAAACATCTTCTCCCTTATCTAGTAATATTAAGCATATCAATACTGTTGGTTTTTCTGATTTTAAGGGCAACAATATATGGACATATCTCCAGGCTAATGAGGTGACTGAGACTGGATCAATAGGGAATCCTGTTATTGCCAGTAAAGAAAAAGGGAAAATTTTATTAGAAAAGATGGTTGTTTTTTTAGAAGAAGTTATTAAAGAACTCAGAGAGGTTAAATAGATGGAAAAAAAAGAAATGAATGTTAAAGGAAGCAGTCTTGATACAATTATCGATAAATCTAAAATATTATCTCCTCCCACTATTGTCGCACTACTTTTTTCATTGTTTATCATATTTACTGCATTAAGAGGTCCATTTCCTAATTTAATACAAAGATCAATATTTATTGGATTTGGCCTGGTGTTATCATTTTTAATTCATCCAACCTATAAAGGTAAGAATAATTATAAAAAAATTTTAGATATACTTTATATTATCTTATCAATTTTTTCCACAGTATGGGTAGTAATAAATTATGATCGTTTTATGATGGAAACAACTTCTTCAAGTTGGCTAGATTTGTCATTAGCAGTCATTGTAATTGTCTTATTATTAGAAGCTGTTAGGCGAATTATCGGTCCTGTTTTTGCTTTTTTAACTATTTTATCCATTGCTTACGCGATTTTTGGTCCATGGTTCCCGGGAGATTTTGCTCATAAGGGTTTTGGCATTGTCTTTATACTTCAACATCTTTATATTACGGCAAGGGGTATATGGGGATTAACAACTGGTATTATGGCAAGTATTGTTGCTATTTTTATTATTTTTGGACAAATCATTTCATCAACAGGTGGGGCAGAGGCCTTTTTTAGTTTTGCAATGAAATTAAGTGCCAAACAAACCGGAGGTCCTGCCAAAGTTGCCGTTATTGGTAGTACCTTGTTTGGAATGTTAAGTGGAAGTGCTGCAGCCAATAGTGCGATTATTGGTGGATTCACCATTCCCATGATGAAACGAGTTGGCTATAAGCCTGAGTTTGCAGCTGCAACTGAAGCGGTAGCAGGTACCGGTGGTCAAATTATGCCTCCCATAATGGGTGCAGGTGCTTTTATTATTGCAGAGAGATTATCAATTCCTTATGTTAATGTGGCAATTGCTGCCTTGATTCCAGCTGTAATATATTTTATTGGTGTTTTTTCAACTATACATTTTCGTTCACTAAAACGGAATCTAAGAGGTTTGAAAGATAGTGAAATGCCTGATCTTAAGAAAGGTTTAACATTCAACAATATTATGCATTTGCTTTTACCTACATTTGTATTAATTTTCTTTATTGCCAAAGGTTATACTGTAGCAAGGGCTGGTATTTCATCAATTGTTCTTGCTTTTATACTCTATACATTCAAAGATATTAATAAAGAAAATATGAAGAAACGCCTTTGGGATATATTGAATGCTTTAGTAAAAGCCGGGAA
>JAGYIZ010000041.1 GCA_018402425.1 Candidatus Atribacteria bacterium
GACAGAATCCTATATTTCTTATAGGACTCTGTCTATAAACCTGAGAGATTTTTCCTAAAACATCCTTTGTAAAAAATATTTTGGCCAGAATTTTTTGAATAAAGGTTATTAAAGAAATTGCCCCTTCGGTGATATATTAATCTTTCCAGAGTACTGTCCAATTCCGGTCCTTTTACCTGAGAGTTTGGATGAACCATCATCTTGCCCCTTCGGCGTTTTTTCGTTATATAGACGAAAAAAACTCTCCCGAAATTTTCATACAGTTTATACTTGATTCTATTCATTTTTTGTTGAATGAAAAGTGTATGATAAAAATTAATATATATGATATAATTGAAAATGTTTTTTTCTATGGTACAAATTTATTATATACTATAAATAATACAATGACAAATAAATCGAACAGGGAGTGATAAAAAATATTGAATAAAGATAATTCTAACAAAGAATGGATTGCTATTTTAGATTTTGGTTCACAATATACCCAATTAATTGCCAGAAGAATAAGGGAATTGAAAATATATTCAGAGATTTTTCCATATTATATTGATATTTCTTTATTAAAAGAAAAATCTCCCAAAGGTATTATCTTATCCGGTGGTCCTGATAGTGTATTAAATAAAAACGCACCTAAAATAAGTAAGAATATTTTTAATTTAAACATACCAATTCTAGGAATATGTTATGGTTCTCAACTAATTAATAAAATGATGGGTGGTACAGTCTCTAACTCAAAAAACGCTGAATTTGGAAATACTATTATTGGAATTCGACATAACAGTAGATTGTTTCAAGGTTTACCAGACAAGATAACCGCTTGGATGAGTCATCATGATATAGTTGAAAAGATGCCTGATGGGTTTCAGTTGGCTGCTGTTAGCTCAGGAGAAAAGATTGCAGCCATTTTTGATGAAAAAAAGAATATATATGGTTTACAATTTCATCCGGAAGTAACTCATACTGAGAAAGGTAAAGATATTTTGTATAATTTTACCCATCGTATTTGTAAATGCTCCGGTAACTGGACCCCAAGTGTTTTCATTGATAATACTGTTAATGAGATCAAGAATGAGATTGGGAAGGGGAAGGTAGTTGCTGGAGTCAGTGGCGGTGTTGACTCCATGGTTGCTGCTATTTTAACCCATAAGGCTATCAAGGAGCAACTTCATTGTATCTTTATTGATACCGGTCTTATGCGGAAAAATGAAAGTGAAGAAGTTAGGCGTATTTTTAAAGACTTCTTTGAAATAAAGTTATACGATTATGACTACTCTAAAGAATTCATTAGTGAATTGAAAGGCATTAAAGACCCGGAAAAAAAGCGAAAAGTTATCGGTAATTTGTTTATAAAAATATTTGAAGAAAAGGCTAAAAGAATCGGCAATGTCACTCATCTCCTGCAAGGAACGCTTTATCCCGATGTTATAGAAAGTGTTTCCATACAAGGACCATCAGCTAAAATAAAATCCCATCATAATGTTGGCGGGTTACCTGAAAAAATGGAATTAAGACTTTTGGAGCCATTAAAAAATTTATTTAAAGACGAAGTAAGAGAAATTGGAGAGAGTATTAACATCCCAGAAAATATTTTATGGAGACAACCATTCCCAGGTCCAGGATTGGCAATTCGGGTAATTGGTGAAATTAATTCGGAAAAGTTGCAGATTTTAAGAGATGCTGACGAAATTATTCGAAAAGAAATACTAAAAGAAGGTTTAAATAAAAAATTATGGCAGTACTTTGGTATTCTTCTTCCTATTAAATCAGTTGGAGTAATGGGTGATCTAAGGACATATGATTACAGCGTAGTTATAAGGATTGTTACCAGTTATGACGGTATGACTGCTGACTGGGCTAGATTGCCACATGAGCTTTTGGGTAAAATATCAAATCGTTTAATTAATCAAGTTAAAGGCATTAATCGCGTTCTTTATGATATAAGCTCAAAACCCCCTTCCACTATTGAATGGGAATAAGAGGTAGTATCAAGTCGTGAGCATCGAATATCGAGTTCTAAATAAAGTAATGAGTAATAAATAAAATACAGTTGTCGGTTTTCAGTTTTCAGTCTAAAAAGATAAAGACAAAAAGATGCAAGCTACAAGATGTAAGTTAAAAAACAAGTTTTTGAAAAATTCCCTCTCCCCTCGGAGGGAGAGGGTCAGGGTGAGGGGGAGGAAACAAAAGAGGAGTATAATTTCCCTCAATGGGGAGGAAGTAAGAAAAACAGTATACGTATTCCTATAATGTATAACGTGAAGAAAAGTAAATACAAAGATGAAAAAGTAAGATGCAAGGTAAAATAAAAGTTTCAAGTTCCAAATTGCGAGTTTCAAGTTAAGAAATCAATACAAAATAAGAGGCAAGATGAAACTAGTATCGAGTATATTGAGTTGGAATATTGTAGGTATACCAGTTTGTATGAAGGGATTGAGATGGAAGTATGTTAGAATGGATAATATAATAAATAGATTCTTAGATTTTAAACTAAATACTAATCATATTTATTCGACTATTCTTTATTTTAACAAAAACTAAAACTTTTTTAGAAAGGTATTTAATATGGCAACAACTATAATAGTAGGAACCCAATGGGGAGATGAAGGGAAAGGCAAAATAACAGATTTATTGTCTGAACAATATGATGTAATCGCCCGATATCAAGGTGGCTGTAATGCTGGACATACAGTAGTAGTAGAAGATAAACAATATATCTTCCATCTTTTGCCTTCCGGTATCCTGCATAAAGATAAGATTTGTTTAATCGGTAACGGAGTTGTGTTGGATCCAGAAGTTTTTTTTGATGAAATAAATGCATTAGAAGAAAAGGGAATAAGTATTGCCAATAGACTTTTTGTTGATTATAAAACACATATAATATTTCCCTATCATAAAATGATTGACGAAAGTATGGAAGAAGAAAAAGAAAATTTAAAAATCGGAACTACAAAAAAGGGGATTGGCCCTGCTTATGTTGATAAATATTCCAGAAACGGCATACGTGCATGTGATTTAATTCATTCTGATTCACTTGAAAAAAAATTAAATTCTCAATTAGAACATAAAAAATTATATTTATATAAAAATTATCAGATAGATATTTCAAAAGAAAATATTAATAAAATCAAAGAAAAATACCATGAATACGGGCAGAAACTAAAAAAGTATATTATTGATGGATCTCTTCTTCTCGATGAGCAAATTAAAAAACATAAAAATATAATTTTCGAAGGGGCACAGGGAACCATGCTTGATGTCGACCACGGTACTTACCCTTATGTAACTTCATCAAATCCCATGGCTGGTTGTGCTTGTACAGGTTGTGGTATTAGCCCTATATATATTGATAAGGTAATTGGAATTTGTAAAGCGTATACTACCAGGGTCGGCGAAGGACCCTTCCCAACAGAGTTAGTTGGTTCGATAGGTGAAAAATTACGTGAATATGGTAATGAATATGGTGCAACAACAGGGAGACCAAGGAGATGTGGATGGTTTGATGCAGCAGTAGTTAAATATGCTAATCGGATTAATGGTATAAAAGAAATTGTTTTAACTAAACTTGATGTATTAAGCCATTTCAAAAAAATCAGAATATGTAAGGAATACAAAATAAACAATCAAGTGTATCCGCATTATCCTGCTGATAGCGAAATAATCAAATTGATAGAACCAATATATGAAGAAATTGAAGGATGGAAGGAAGATATTAGTCATATTAATAATTTTAATGATTTACCAAAAAAAACGATAGAGTATATTAAAAAAATTGAATCTCTAACAGATTGTAAGGCGGTAATTATTTCCGTTGGTCCTAAGAGGTCACAAACAATTATCAGATAAAATTAAAAAAATTATAATAATTTGTGGGAGAAAATAAAATTGATTGAACGATATGCATTAGAACCAATGAAATCAATATGGGAAGAAGAAGCGAAATATAGTTCTTGGTTAAAGGTAGAAATGGCAGTCTGTGATGCTCGCAAAGAATTAGGTCTACTAGATAGGGAAATATTTGAATTAATAAAGAAAAATGCAAAATATTCCACTGAAAGGATTAATGAAATAGAAAAAATAACCAGACATGATGTTTTAGCTTTTACTACAAATGTTGGTGAATATTTGGGAGAATATTCACGTTATTTTCATCAGGGATTAACCTCTTCTGATATTTTAGATACTGCTTTAAGTATTTCCTTAAAAAAAGCCTCTGGTATTATTTATAATGACATCCTGGAATTAACAGAAAAATTAAAAAAGTTGGCATATAAATATAAAAACACCATTATGATTGGCAGAACACATGGGGTACATGCTGAGCCAATTACTTTTGGATTTAAGCTTACTTTATGGTATTCTGAGATGATTAGGAACCTAAATAGAATGAAATTAGCTGAAGAAGAGATAAGTTATGGGAAAATATCCGGAGCAGTGGGAACTTTTGCACATATAGATCCAAAAATTGAAGAGCTGGTCTGTAAAAAATTAGGATTGAAATCAGCTGATATTTCGAGTCAAATCATTCAACGGGATCGTCATGCATATTATGTCAGTGTTTTAGCCATTATTGCCTCTAGTTTAGAAAAATTTGCCACTGAAATAAGGAGCTTACAGAGAACAGAGATATTAGAGTTAGAAGAAAGCTTTGCTCCTGGACAAAAAGGATCTTCAGCTATGCCACATAAAAAAAATCCTATCTTATGTGAAAGAATTTGTGGTCTGTCAAGAATATTAAGGGGATACGCAGTTTCTGCATTGGAGAATAACAATCTTTGGCATGAACGGGATATATCAAATTCCTCTGTAGAAAGGGTTATTTTACCGGACAGCACAATATTAATAGACTATATGTTAAAAAGATTTTCTTTTATATTAGAAACTTTAAAAGTAAACCAGGAAAATATGAAAAAAAATCTAAATCTAACTAGAGGTCTCGTATTTTCTCAACGTGTTATGCTTTCACTAACCAACAAAGGGTTATCTAGGGAAAAAGCATATAAGATAGTACAAGATGATGCTTTGGAATCTTGGAAAAATTCTAAAAATTTTAAGAACTTAATTTTAGAAGACGGAAAAATTAAAAAATATATGTCGAAAGATGAAATAAATTCGTGTTTTGATTATAATTATTTTATAAAGAATATGGATTATATCTATGCTAAGGTATACAATAAAGAATAGACCATAAAAAGATTAAGATAAGCTAGATGACAATTTTTCACCTGAAGTCCAAAGTTGGAAGTTATATTACTTAGAAATATTATAGCTAAAGTATAAATAAAAAATCGAAAGAAAAAGAGCTAAAAAGTTAAACCTCTTTTAGAGGATTTTTAAAGCCACCCGTATCCGGGTGTGATATTTACTTATCCATATATAATTCATATTTTATTCAAAGAAAAATTATCCATCTATTCCAGCATTACTAACAGCAGTTATAGCTAATCAGGAATAAATTATTTTATATTCCTTAACTAAAAAAATAAAAATGCATCATAATCCGGACTGAAAAGTTAAGATTTGTTATAATAAAAAGAAAGAACAATCTAAATCTATAAGCCGTAATGGAAAAATAGATATTGGATTGTTATGAGGAGGTTAAAGATGGTTAAGTTTAATTTAGAAAAAGGGATGAAAGGGGTTTCCCAAATGCTAGTTGGCCCCGATAACATGGCAGAAAAATTTTCCAGACCAATGCCCCCTTCTTTTGCCACTCCGATGCTTATATCCCTGATGGACAATGCTGCGATTGAAGCTGTCAAGAAAAAGATACCAGCCGGTTATATCACTGTTGGCACTTCAATTACTGTCAAGCATATTGCTCCAACTCCTGAGGGGATGACGATAACTGCTCAGGCAGAATTGAAGGACATTTTTCAAAATCGCCTGATTTTTGAAGTAACAGCATATGATGAGATTGAAAAAGTCGGGGAGGGAGAAGTAGAAAGGTATATTATTGATTTAGAAAGATTTTCTGACAAAATATTGGAAAAAAAGAAAAAAGAAGAAAGGCCATAATAGTCTAAATATGGCTTCTTTTCTATTTAGATTAGATATTTATTATTAGGATATAGGAACAAGGGGTTTAATGTATTGGCTACCAAGCATTTTAAAATTGGATTAGCTCTGGGAGGAGGAGGTGCCCGTGGCCTTGCTCATGTCGGTGTAATACAGTTTTTAGAAACAGAAGGTATTCCCATCGATATTATTGCCGGTACTTCAATAGGTTCGGTGATCGGAGCCTTCTACGCTTTATATAAAGATAGTTGGAAATTAAGAATAACTGCAGTAGAATTAGCAAAAAAAATGAACCAATATCACAAATATTTTGATTTTAACCAATTTCAGACGGAAAAAGGGAAAAAGAATTTACCATGGGGGAGATTAACTGAATTTATTAAAAAAGGTTATTTTTTGCATACTGAGTTAAGAAAAACCTGTTTAAATGATGGGTTAATTATGGAAAAACTCTTTAAAGATATTTTTGGGGAATATAATTTTCAGGAAACCAAAATACCTTTTACTGCGGTAGCAGCTGATTTAATTAGCGGAAAAGAAGTAATATTTAGAGAAGGCAAATTAATGAAAGCAATTATGGCAAGCTGTGCAATTCCGGGAATATTTCCACCTGTTCAATATCATAATCAATTATTGGTTGATGGTGGTATTATTGATAATGTTCCCATAGAAGTTGTCCGAAAAATGGGAGCTGATTTTATTATTTCTTCCAACATAACTAGGGAATTGAAACGGAAGAAAAATTTTAAAAATGCTATAGATATTTTAGTTCGTTCTGAGGAAATTACTTCAAAACAGCTGAGGAGGATTCAACTGGAAGCATCTGATTTTATAATATCTCCGGAAATTCACCATATTGATTGGTGGAATTTTAGTAAACCGGAGCAGTGTATCAAGATAGGAGAAGAAGCAGCTAAAAAAGTAAAAACAGAACTACAAAAGACATTAAGGAAAAAACAGGTAAAAACAAAATGGAAAAAATTATTACTTAGGTATTAGCTGATTCCTTTTTGGCTTTTGTTGTAGAATTTTTTGTTCCTTCAGTTACCTGTTTATCAGAAATCTTTTTTGGTGTTTTGTCAGTAACATTTTTATTTTCTTTAGGAATATGGTTTCTGCGGTTATCCGTGCTGTAATAACCACTTCCTTTCAATATAAAACTACCATTTTTACTGATTAAACGAAAAACTTCACCATTGCATTTAGGACAATGTAGTAATGGTTTTGCCGTTATAGATTGAAATTTCTCAAAAGTATATCCGCATTTTTTACATTGATATTCATAAGTAGGCATTTAAATTAAGTTCCTCCCCTTAGGTTTCCGATAAAAAATAATATTTCATTTCTGCCGTTTTGTCAAGACATTTCCTAACTTTTCTGATTTTGCAGGTGTAGTTAGTACCTAGATAAAGCATTGTTTTAGTACTAAACCCAGGGTGAACATTATTTTTATGCTCAAATTTGGCATGAAAAAAATTATATTTCCCTTCTCCTTTAATTTTTTAATTATTTTGTATAGAATATTACGACTGTATTTACGCAAGATTTCTTGCTAATTAAATTTCCTTTTGGTATAGTTAGAACAATTCTAAAACAGGAGGAATATATGAAGGTAATCGGTATTGTTGGGTTTAAAAAAAGTGGGAAAACAACATTAACGATGTCAATTGCTAGATCGTTAATGGATAGAGGAAATAGTGTGGCTGTTGTAAAACATTCCAGTGAACCAGTTGACCATAGAAATACCGATACAGGTCAATTTATGGAGGAAATAAATTGGGTAGCATTAATCACTCCTGAAAATTCGGAAATAATACTTAAAGGAAACCATAATTTAAAAGAAATAATGTCTTATTTTCTTGTCGACTTTTTAATTGTTGAGGGATTTAAGAACTTAAAATATTTCCCAAAAATAGTGTGTTTAAAAGAAGAAGATGAAAAAAATGCTCTGGATGATGGACTTGTCCTTTTTACTGCTGGAATTGATGCTTCTTTGAAAGAAAAAAAGGTAGTAAACTATTTGGTTTCTGAGGAAAACGACTTAGAGGAAATGGTGTCTCAGGTTGAGAAAAGGGCATTTATACTTCCGGATATGAATTGTGGTAAATGCGGTTATGGTAATTGCTATGGTTTAGCTCAAGCTATAGTTAAGGGGAGCGAGGTTCAGCAAAAATGTGTCTATTCTCAAGATATTATTTCTATTCATATTAATAAAAAGAGAGTATATCTTAATTCTTTTATGTCACAATTATATCAAAATGTGATTTACGGGATGTTTTCTCCTTTAAAAAATATCGGCTCACTTGAGAATGCCAGAATTGAAATAGATTTGAATTCCAAAAGTGAATTAAAAAAACAAGATAACAGTTAAATCTAGGTAATAATTTAAACAGCGAGGTGAATAAATTATGAATAAACAAGATCTAAAACATAATGACATTTATGAAACAATTATTGTAGGAGGCGGTCCTGCCGGATTGACAGCAGGTATTTACCTTAGTCGTTCCCGGATTAATGTATTATTGTTAGAAAAGGGATTGCCTGGAGGGCAAGCCATCTTAACTGAAGTGATTGAAAATTACCCTGGTTTTCCGGAAGGTATTTTGGGTCCTGATCTAATGCAAAGATTTGAAAAACAAGCAAGAGGATTCGGATTGGAAATAACAAATGATACGGTATTGGAAATTGATCAAGGAGACAAGGAAGAAGAAAAACATTTTCAGGTTAAGACAAATACTAATATTTTTCAATCTAAATCAATCATTATTGCATCAGGTGCCCAGGCCAGTCAATTGGGAGTTCCCGGGGAGGATAAATTTAGAGGAAGAGGTGTTTCCTACTGTGCAACCTGTGATGGAGCCTTTTTCCGTGGAAAAGAAATTATTGTCGTTGGAGGAGGGGATGCAGCTATAGAGGAATCCTTATTTTTGACTAAGTTTGCCAGTAAAGTTCATGTTGTCCATCGCCGGGGTGAGTTAAGAGCTGCGAAAATACTTCAGGAACGTGCTTTTGCGAATCCGAAAATAAATTTTATCTGGCACTCAATCGTGAGGGAAATTAAGGGAAATGACCAGGTAGAAGCAGTGCAATTAAAAAATGTCACAAATGAACAAGAAATTATTTTTCCCTGTCAGGGAGTTTTCATTTTTACCGGTTATTCACCAACCCATCCTTCATTAGGCTCTCTCAAGGATAAGATTATTAACGAAAAAGGGTATATCTTAACTGATGAGTGTATGATGACAGCGGTAGAGGGAATGTTTGCCTGCGGAGATGTTCGAGCTAAGGTACTTCGTCAAGTTGTTACTGCCTGTGGTGAAGGTGCGAGTGCTGCATTTTTTGCAGAAAAATACCTGGAATATTTATCTTCAAAGGAGTCAGAATAGGGAAAATAATTAATACGTATAATACAGTAGTGATTAATAAAATTAGGGATAAAAAACATATGAATTTAAACTTTGGTATATCAACCATGGTTTATTACCATGAGTATATAGAAAAATTATTACCTTATTTGGATGATGCAGATATTAGAAATATTGAAATCAGGCCTCATATTGGTCATTTTGAATGTCAAGATCCTGAATTAATTGATAAACTGAAAAAAAGAATTGAATATTTTAATATATCCGTCAAATCTGTCCATATGCCTATGAATGGTGTCGATATATCCCATCCGGAAGAATACGATAGGGTAAAATCAATCAGAGAAATAGAAAAAGCAATTATGGTGGCATTTAGATTAAATGCTGAATTGGTTGTTATTCATCCGGGGGGAAAGTACAATAATTCGGATGATAGGAAGATTAGAATGAATCACTGTGTTAGCAGTTTAAAGGAAATTGCTGAATTTTGTAAACAATGGAATATAAAAATTGCGCTTGAAAACACCCTTCCCGGAAGGTTGGGAGACCGGTGGACAGAAATTCAGCAGATTATAGAAAATATATCATCAGAACATTTAGGCGTATGCCTTGACACTGGGCATTATCTTCTCAATCAACAAGGTAATGAAAGAGGCAAGCTAAGCCTAGAGAAAGAACCCATTAACTGGCAGAAAAATTTATTGCATGTACATGTACACGACAATAACGGTAAGGAAGATTTACACTTATTACCCGAAGAGGGTTTGTTTCCATGGATTTCGTTGATTTATTTTTTGAAAATAATAAAATATGATGGTGCTTTAATAGTTGAACCCAAGGTGCAAGAAGTGCAATTACCAAATTATCTTGATAAGGTAAGGAATGTTTTTGAAAGATTAGGATATTTGTGGACTATTTAGCGGTTTTATTTAACCATAAAAAACCTCCTTCTTTAAAGGTGGTAATGGTTAAATAAATGGTTTTACCATAAAAAGATTAAGAGTAGCTAGATGACAATTTTTCACCTTAAGTTAAAGTTGGAAGTACGATTGCTTAGAAATATTATAGCTAAAGTGTAAATAAAATATCGAAGAAAAAAGAGCTAAAAAGTTAAACCTCTTTTAGGGGTTCTTAAAGCCACCCGCTTTGCGGGTGCGATATTTACTAATGAAAAATATTTGATAAATATAGTAAAGTCAATATTTAAGGATAGTATAGGCAAATAAGTTCTGAATAATTTTCTATTTTAACTATCTTTTGCCATATTTAATATTCTTTGATAGAATAGTTTTGATAATTTATAATTTCAAGGAGGAACGAGGGTGACTAAAAATGATGTTGACAAGGTAAGAACTTTTGCAGTTGTTGGTCATGGAGATTCCGGTAAGACCTCCCTGACTGAAGCAATGCTTTATGACTCGAATATGATAACTCGGTTAGGAAAGATAGAACAAGGCAATACCGTTTCTGACTATGATCCAAAAGAAACCAAGAGGGGTATAACTATAAATTCTTCCTTAGCTTATCTTAATTGGAAAGACTCAACTTTTAATATTATTGACACACCGGGATATCTCGATTTTATAATTGATACAAAAACAACTTTACGTGTAGTGGATACTGCGTTAATAGTTGTTTGTGGTGTATCTGGTGTGGAAGTTCAGACTGAGAAAGTCTGGGATTATTCCGAAGAATTTAAATTACCAAGTATTTTCTTTATTAATAAAATGGACAGGGAAAGAGCTGATTTTAATCGGACTAGTCAGATGATTAAAGATTATTTCGGACAAAATGCAGTTCCAATACAGCTGCCAATAGGATCAGAGGAGACTTTTGAAGGAGTTATTGACTTGTTAAAGTTGAAAGCATATTATTTTAAACCAGGCTCTGAAGGCAAAAGTCAGTTTGAGGAGAAAGATATTCCGGATGACCTAAAAGAAAAAACAAATGAATACCGTCAAAAGATGATAGAAGCAGTTACAGAATACGATGATGAAATATTGATGAAATATCTTGACGGAGAAGAGCTGAGCCAGGAAGAAATTCTTTCTTGCCTAAGAGGTGGAATGATAGAAAGAAAAGTTTTTCCAGTATTATGCGGTTCAGCTACTAAGAATATCGGCATTGAATTGCTACTTGATTTTATAAAAGATTATTTTCCAAGTCCGGTTGATTTACCGGAAATTGAAGTAAAAGATTTAAAAGAGCAAAAGAATATAAAGATAAAACGCTCATTGAATGAAACACCGTTTTCTGCCCTGGTATTTAAGACTGTAGCAGATCCCTATGTGGGGAACTTAACCTATTTTAGAGTTTTCTCTGGAGAATTAAGTTCAGATTCTTCTGTCTACAATGCAACTCATGATATTGAAAATAAGGTTGCCAAAATTTACAGAATGCAGGGGAAAGAACAGGCCCCTGTTTCTAAAGTAATACCCGGAGGTATTGGTGCTATTGCTAAGCTAAAGAAAACAAACACCGGGGATACTCTATGTGATAAAGAACATCCCATTGAATTCAATAGGATTGACTATCCTGAGCCAATTATGAAATTTGCAATATTTCCCAAGAGTAAGGGTGACGAGGATAAGCTTAGTATTGCTATTAACCGTATTGTAGAAGAGGAACCAACTATTCAAGTTTATCGGGATGAAGACACCGGAGAGACTATTATTGCTGGTATGGGAGAATCTCACTTGGATGTAGTTATTGAAACAATGGAAACGAAATTTGGTGTGGAAATAGAAAAGAGTACACCAAAAGTTGGCTACAAAGAAACAATACGTAAAAAGATACAGGCAGAAGGAAAATATAAAAAACAATCCGGAGGTCGGGGGCAATATGGACATTGTTTTGTAGAGTTTGAGCCCCAAGAACGAGGAAAGAGTTTTGAGTTTTTAGATAAGATAGTTGGTGGTGTAATACCAAAACAATATCGTCCGGCAGTCGAAAAAGGTATTATAGAAGCCATGAAAAAAGGAGTATTTGCAGGCTATCCCACCGTAGATATTAAGGCAACATTATATGATGGAAGTTACCATACCGTTGATTCATCGGAAATGGCTTTTAAGGTTGCTGGATCTATGGCATTCAAAAAAGGAGCTGCTCAGGCAAATCCTATTCTTTTAGAACCAATTTATGAGCTGGCAGTAACTGTTCCAAAAGATTATATGGGAGATATTATCGGGGATTTAAACAGTAAACGAGGAAAGATTATGGGAATGGAAGAATCAGAAAAAGGTAGACAAATTATTCGTGCACAGGTTGCTCAAGCGGAAATATTCAGATATTCTATTGATTTGCGTTCTATTACCCAGGGTAGAGGTACCTTTACGATGAAATTTTCACATTATGAGGAAGTTCCTTCCCAAATTGCCCAGGAAATTGTAGAAAAAGCTAAAAAAGAGAATGAATCAGAATCATAGACAAGAATAATATCATTAAAATAATTTGTATATAAATTATTTTTTAAAAAGTCTTGTTTTAAAGAGGTCTTGTTACTATAATAAAAACAAGATAAATATGATAATAAGGGAGGTGGAAAAGATATGTTTGAAGGTTTAGAATGGTATTGGATTGCGGCAATAATAGCAGCTATTGTGGGAGTCATTTGGTGGCTAGGAGATGAATAAATCAGACTTATAAAAATATATCCTCAAATATTAAAAGTATTAAATGTTAAAAATTAAAATGAGTGCAGGAACATTAATTAATTTTAAGATGACCTGCACTTATTCATTCATTGTTGGTTTTTATTATCTTTTAGCAATTTTATTAAATAGCAACTATATTAAACACATTGATTGACTTTTCAAATTACATTAATTATAATGATAAAAGTTTTTTAAAATTATCAAAATAGAGTACAGGAAATTTATTGAGTTGTAATGATAGCAGAGAGTCAGTAATGGTGGAAACTGATACATTATCTCAAAAAGCTCACCTGTTTAATACCTGAGTTAAAAATTTTTTAGAAAGTAACTCAGGTCGTTTTTAGACGTTAAATGAACAAAGAGGGTAGATGGGGCTGTAGCTCAGTCGGGAGAGTGCCTCCTTGGCGTGGAGGAGGTCGCGGGTTCGATTCCCGCCAGCTCCACCATAAATATCTACTAAAAAAGGGTGGTACCACGGGAAATCTCGTCCCTTGTAATGTATTTATCAATTACAGGTGACGGGTTTTTCTATTTTTAAGGGAGACAATCAGGATGAAAGAAACATACGATTTTAAGGATGTTGAAACTAAATGGCAGAAATACTGGCATAGTCAGAATTTTTTTGAAAGTAATGTTGATAAAAATAAAAAAGAATATTATGTGTTGGAAATGTTCCCTTATCCTTCCGGAGAGCCACACATGGGACATGTTAAGAACTATGTTATAGGTGACGTTGTGGCACGTTATAAACAAAGTCGTGGATTTAATATTTTACATCCTATGGGCTGGGATTCTTTCGGTTTACCTGCCGAGAATGCTGCTATCAAGAATCAGATCCATCCGGCAATATGGACAAAGAACAATATACAGAAAATGAAAAATACCCTTCAGTCAATGGGAATAACCTATGATTGGAATCGGGAGATTTCAACTTGTAGCCCTGAATATTATAAATGGACTCAATGGATATTTTTACAACTATATAAAAATAGACTTGCTTATAAGAAGAAGGCTGTGGTTAATTGGTGCCCATCTTGTGCAACTGTTCTTGCAAATGAGCAGGTTGTAAATGGTAGATGCGAGAGATGTGGTGCTGAGGTAACAAAAAAGGAATTATCCCAGTGGTTTTTCAAAATTACTGATTATGCTCAACAACTCTTGGATGATATGGATATACTTGAGGAGTGGCCTGAACGAGTGCTAACTATGCAGAAGAACTGGATAGGCCGAAGTGAAGGCGCTAAAGTAGAATTTAAGATTTCCGGAAGAGATGAAACTATACCAGTCTTTACTACACGACCGGATACACTTTTTGGAGTAACGTTTTTTGTTCTTTCTCCTGAACATCCCATGGTTGAACAACTTATTAGGGGAACATCATACGAAAAACAAGTTAAGCAATTCAGAAATGAAATTGCCAAGGAAAATGTATCTGAAAAAGATTTAGCTACAACTGAAAAAAGAGGATGCTTTACCGGACAATTTGCTATTAATCCGCTTAATCAGGAAAAAGTTCCCATATGGGTTGCTAATTATGTTTTGATGGAGTATGGAACCGGAATGGTTATGGCAGTACCGGCACATGATCAACGAGATTTAGAATTTGCTCGAAAATATAACCTTCCTGTAAAGGTGGTTATTCAACCTGAAAATGCAGCACTTTCAGGCGAAACTTTAAAAGAAGCTTATGACGGAGAAGGGGTAATGGTAAATTCTGGTGAATTCAATGGTTTGCATAGCTTAAAAGCAAAAGAAGTCATTACTAAATACCTGGAAGATAAAAATTTAGGAAAAAAACAAATCAATTACCGGTTAAGAGATTGGTTAATATCAAGACAACGATATTGGGGTGCGCCGATACCTATAATCTATTGTGAGAAATGCGGAATTGTCCCTGTACCTGAAACTGATTTGCCTGTTTATTTACCGGAAGATGTTAATTTTAAACCTACAGGGTTATCACCATTGTTATCTAGTAAGGAATTTCTTTATACCACTTGTCCTAACTGTGGAGGAAAAGCAAGAAGAGAAACAGATACCATGGATACTTTTGTTTGTTCTTCCTGGTATTATTTACGTTTTTGTTCTCCAAATTTGCCTGATAAACCTTTTGATGATGAAGAATTACATTACTGGATGCCGGTTGATCAATATATTGGTGGTGTGGAACACGCAATTTTGCATCTACTTTATTCCCGTTTTTTTGTCAAAGCTCTAAATGATATGGGGTACCTTCGTTTTAAAGAACCATTTAAGAGACTATTTACACAGGGGATGGTGTGCAAAGATGGTGCTGCTATGTCAAAGTCTAAAGGAAATGTAGTTACCCCGGGTGAGATATTCAACCAGTATGGTATTGATGCGACCAGAGTGATGATACTTTTTGCCAGCCCTCCTGAAGTTGACATGGAGTGGAGCGACAAGGGGATTGAAGGCGCCTCTCGTTTTTTAAATCGTGTCTGGCGACTTGTATATCAATATCACAAACTGTTTCAGGAAAAAGAGCATACCAGCATTTCAAACAATACTGATACTATGAATAAGGATATTAAGGATTTAAAAAGAAAAATACATCAAACTATAAAAAAGGTAACTGAGGATATTGAAGAGCGGTTCCATTTCAATACTGCTATAAGTGCTATTATGGAATTGGTAAATAGCTTATATAGTTTTGATTTGAAAGTTTCCCAGATGAGTCAGGCACATAAATTGGTTTTTAAAGATGCTATAGAGACAACTATCAAATTGCTTAATCCCATTGCTCCACATTTTTGTGAAGAATTATGGCACGAAATTGGATACAAAAAAAGTCTGTATTTAGAACCATGGCCAGAATATAGCATTGATGCATTGAAAGAAGAGGAAATACTCATCGTTGTACAAATAAACGGTAAATTAAGGGATAAGATAAAAATATTATCAGATATTTCCGAAGAGGATATTAAAGAAAAAGTATTAAAATTACCAAAAGTTAAAAAGTGGATTAATAATAAAAAAATTGATAAGATTATATATGTATCAGGTAAATTGTTAAATATCGTAGTTCATTGATATAAATACTATTCTAGTGTTACTATTCTATAAAGGGAGGAAATTTTATGGCATCTTTTGGTGATTTGAATTCTTTTGTTGGCATAGGTCGTTTAACGAGAGACCCAGAGCTGAGATATACTCCTTCTGGGACGGCTGTATGCAAATTTGGCTTGGCTGTTAACAGGAGTTTTAGAAATCAAGAAGGCAACAATGTGGAAGACACATTATTCATAAATGTATCTGCTTGGGGAAGGCAGGCCGAACATTGTTCACAGTTTCTAAAAAAGGGAAAAAGAGTTGCTATTAATGGAGAGCTCAGGTCTAATTCCTGGCAAGATAGAGAAGGAAATAAAAGGGTAACTTATGAAATTAATGCACGTAGTGTTCAATTCTTAGATTATTTGAAGGATACCACAAATAGCTCGGAAGATGGGTACCGTAAAAATAATCAATCCCAGGAAGATTCTGTTGAAGATAATTCTGGACAAGAAAATAGTCATATTGAAGAAGACAGCAATGAAGAGGACATTCCCTTTTAGCTTATATCCGGACAATTGTTCTAAAAAAAATAAAATCAACCTGATTTTATTCAGTAAAAAACTAAAATAAATATTTTAAAATAAACAATCTATATTTTATAAAGTTTTGGCAAGTTTTTTTATAGACAAAGAAAAAAAGAGATGTTATAATAGAGCTTGCCGGTTTACGGAGTTCATTTGGGCGGGTAGCTCAGTTGGGAGAGCACTGGCTTTACAAGCCAGGGGTCACAGGTTCAAGCCCTGTTCCGCCTACCATTATTTTTAATATGGGGTCGTAGTGCAGCT
>JAGYIZ010000042.1 GCA_018402425.1 Candidatus Atribacteria bacterium
GGCGTTTCATGCGATTGGCAATCTGCATATTCGATACCTCCTGATTTGTTCTATTTTATTATATTATATCTATAATATTATAAGGAATTTGATGCAGAAATCAATTATTTGGAAATCTGCCTGGATTTTTGAGTAGCTCTGTCAATCGCTTTTATTAACGCCACTCTGAATCCTCCGTCTTCCAGCTCCATTAATCCGTCTATAGTTACTCCTGCCGGCGTAGTAACCTCATCTTTTAATAAGGCAGGGTGTAATCCGGTTTCTAAAATCATCTTTGCTCCTCCCAAAACAGATTGAGCAGCCAATTTGCGAGCTAATTCTCTGGGCAAGCCCATTCTTACACCTCCGTCAGTAAGGGATTCTATCATCATATAACTATAAGCCGGACCACTTCCGGAAAGAGCAGTAACAACATCCATAAGTTCTTCTCTGTGAATTATTTCTACTTCTCCAATTGATTTAAATATTTTTAAGGCTAATTTAAGATGTTCTTCATCAACAAATTTTCCGGGACATAGTACAGTCATGCCTTCGTTAACCAATGAAGCTGTATTGGGCATCGCTCGAATAACCGGTATAGATTTATTTAATTGTTCCTCAATAAAACTGCTACTCGTGGCTGCTGCAATAGATATTATGATTTTTTCTTCATTTAATTCCGGCAAAATCTGTGGTAATACCTTTTTTATCATCTGTGGCTTAACCGCTAAAATAATGATATCACTTTTGGATACTGCTTGTATATTGTCTGTTCCAGTATGTATTTGATGCTTTTTTCTAATCTTTAAGGCAGTTTCTTCCCGGGAGGTTGTTCCAAAAATTTGCTCCGGTTCAACAACTTTATTTTTGATAAGACTGCTTATGAGGGTATCCCCCATTTTTCCTACACCGATAATTGCCAGATTTTGTTTTAATTTCATACTATATTTTTCCCTTTTTACAATTTTTTGAACAGGAAAGTAAAATTGTTCATTTGTTTTTAACTTCTTATCCCGGCAAATAAATTAATCATACCCAGGGATTTAATCTTATTTTATCATATCCCCTAAAACAATATTACATAAACCCATTACATCAATCTCTTTTAAGAATTTATTCCAACCTTCTTCTCCTTCTAAAGTACGCTCAGGTTGCCCATAATTAGTAAGATAAACAATAATAAGGTCATATTCAGGATCAATGAAAAGAAAAGTTCCTGCTCCCCCCATTTTTCCAATAGCTTTCTTGGAAACTAAATCTCCAAAAAACGAGTAATTAGAAAAAGCATATTCCCAGAACCAGGTCTTGGGACCACTTAAAATATAGTGAAGATAGGAAGTGGGAGATTCGTATAAACTAGAATTAGTAATCCCTTCAGTCATTTTACTTACAGTAATTTCTCCTA
Source organism: Candidatus Atribacteria bacterium (assembly GCA_018402425.1). Taxonomy (GTDB): domain Bacteria; phylum Atribacterota; class Phoenicimicrobiia; order Phoenicimicrobiales; family Stramentimicrobiaceae; genus Oleincola; species Oleincola secundus. The sequence continues at coordinate 1,385 of JAGYIZ010000042.1, forward strand.
AGATTTTTTTACCATTATAAGCACCTTTATTCAAAATCATTTGGGAAAAAAGAAACATATCTTCAGCAGTAGAAAAAAGTCCATCAGACCCCAGAACTTCACCTAAATAATGTTCTAAATCCTGGGTAAGTTCCCCTCTTAATAAGCGGCCCTTGTCTGATTCTCCAGTAGCTGCACAATTTTCTTTCTCCTGAGGGGTAAACATAGTATTTTTCATGCCCAGTGGGTCAAAAATCCATTCTTTGGCTGCCAAAGACAAAGACTGCCCCATAACCCGTTCCATTAATTTTCCCAAAATCCGGCAGGAAACATCACTGTAAAAAACTTTAGTCCCCGGCTGATAAGCTAATTCTTGATTGTAATGCAAAGCCCATGCTTTTTCTAAATCTCCCTTTGACGCAGCTTCCTCACAACCTACAGGGTCATCCAAAGAAATTCCCCCGGTAAAATTTAAGAGATTTCTTATGGTAATTTTCTTTTTTTCCCGGTTAGTTCCAAACTCCGGAATATAGCTTACTATCTTATCATCAAGATGCACCCTCCCCTGTTCAACTAATTTGAATACCAGGGGAAGGGTCACCATTACCTTAGTAATTGATTCTATGTTAAACAGTGTATTCCCATTTACTCTGTCTATAGGGCTGCTAGAATCCTTTAACATAGAACCAACAGATAGATTTAATGTTATATCTCCGTGTTGGCCAATTAATACCTGACACCCGGGATACAATCCTTTATCTATCTTTTTGCTAACAAATTCTTCAATATTTTTTTTCATATTTTCTCCTACTCAATTATATCTAAGAAGTTTTCCCTTCTTCAACTTTCGGTTTAAAAATTATTTGAGCTATGACCATGATAATTATCGTAGGTAAAATCCAACCTACTCCCTGGCCTCCAAGCGGTAGTTTAGAAGCCAATTGTGTAATAAAATTGCCTGTAAGGCCATAAAAAGCAAGCATATCTCCTAGACCAAAAAATAGTGCCGTAATCACTCCAACTACTACTGCTTTCCTGATTTTTTCAAATTTATAATATAAGCCACTTAAAATTATCACAACTATTGAAGGATATAACAACACTAACCAGGGAACAGTATAGTTTATTATTCTACTTAATCCCACCAGGCCTAAAGTGAATCCCGCAATTGTAGCTAAAGTAACTGTAAACCGATAACTGAGTTTACCATTAGTCATCTCAAGGAACATATCTCCAGCCATTGAAATAATTGCAGCTGCAGTTGTTAAGCAACTAAAAGCCATTATAATAGCAAAACTTACTAATCCAACTTGTCCTAACAGACCTAGAGAAATGTTGGTAGAAAGAACCCCTATTGGAGCTTCAGGATAAAATGAACCTGAAGAAGCTCCTAAATAAACCAGAGCAGTGGAGGTAATGCCCAGAAGCACAGCCGCAGACAATCCGATAACATTTAAATTAACACTTTGGTCTTCTTTTGTTTTTATATTGCGCATACTTAATTCATGTAAAACCCATCCACCGAATAAGAGTGCCGCTATCGCATTCATCGTATTATAAGCTTCCAACATCCCAGTGCTTAAAATATTTGTTGATTCCGGTGCTTCTGGAGCAGCAAGTGGGGTAGCTATCCCTTTTATTACTAAAATAACCACAAATAATATTAAGACCGGGGCAAGCAATTTCCCTAATTTATCCATGACTGTAGCCCTGGTGAATGCTACGTAATAACAGAGCAAGAAAAATACCGCTAAAGTTAGCCACAAGGGAATACCAGGCAACAAAGGCATAACAGCCATTTCGTGAGTAGCTGAAGAAACTCGGGGTAGAATAAAGAAAACAGTAATCAATATTGGAATAGCAGTATATATTTTTCCGAAAACATCTCCTAATATATTAGTTGCAATTCCAGCTAATGACTTATTTTGATGAGCACAGGCTAAGTATGCTAACCAAACACCAACACTATTAACTATCATGTAACCTAAAGCAGCAATAAACCAACTTGTTCCAGCACCTCTTCCTAAAATTGGTGGAAAAATAAGATCTCCTACGCCAAAATGGGAAGAAAACATAGCTCCTGATATTAATATCAAGACGGAAACAGGCAATAAATTATTTTTACTCATCTTTATACTCCTTATATTTATAAAGTCTTTCTTTTAACCTTAAACCTTAAATAATGAATAATGAATCCAAAAGATAATTTTTTTAATTTTACTTTAATTCCCTTACTTGTGGCCTTTATATTGATATTGCTATATAAATGATAAATGTATTTGTTTATTCTACATTTTTCTCTCCCCCCTTCAAAGGAAGCATTGCAATGTAATCAGAAAATTTTGTCTTTTAATCTAGCCTGATATAATTTAGATATTTCAATTAAATATTAAATATAAAAAACCCGTAAGGATAATAGTTATGGAACCTATCCTCCGGGTTTTTATCCCAAAAGTGTAATCTATTTGGCTTATATTAAACAAATAGATCTTATACCGCTTGGTCCAGCTTCTATTTCCCAGAACGGAACCCTAGGTATACTCCCATTTTGATACAAATTATTTAAAATGCTATCAATCTAGGCAGTCAATGTCAAGAAACTTTAAGATATTTTGTATTTTTTTACTATCTTTCTAGCTAAATAAACCCTATCATAATGAATAGTTGAGCCAAAACATAGGTAGTCATTACACTCACCCATCCTTTTCTTTGCCCATATTTGAAATTTCGGGTTGCTAAAAGTGTATCTGAGATTATGAAAAATATTGAACCGATCAATGGAAACCAATAAGAAATTCCCTGGCTTGTCCAGAAACAAAACAGACTAGCATAGCTCATTCCAATAATAGTAACAATATATAAAATTACCGGGATAAAATAATGCTCTAAATATGGTCTTAAACCTCGAAAAATTTTCCAGGCATAAATAAGATAAGGAATTAATGCTAAGGGAATCCAGAAGGGAGATATTCTATTGAAAGCTATATTTTCTACAAAGGTGTAAATATAAAATATATGACTGGATAAAAATGCAAATAATCCCAATCTAAAAAATAATTTTTTTTCTGAAAAAAGTAACAATAAATCACCAAAAAATGAGAATAAAAGTGCTACCAGTAAAAATTTATTATATTGATGAGCGAATAAAAGATAAATAAGAATAATTCCCGGGATAATGAAAGGCTTAGTGTAATAACGTTTCTTTTCCTGCTTAGAACTAATTAAATATAAATCAATAAAAGTAACAATTACAAAAAAAATGATAGCCGTATACTTCAAAATATTTATATCCTTTCTTTTTTAATAAAAAAGGACTCCCTACCAAAGAAAAATAGATGGCTACAACATTCTCCTTTTTCTTTTTTCTCTTACTACAATTTCATCTAAAATTTCAGCACCTTTAATAATGATATCATAGCATTTTTTTTCTTCTGTCCTATACCTATCTTTTAAAGGTTTACAGTCAAAACTACCCATTTCTTTAGTGTAACGATCAAACAATTCTTTTAAAACAATTCCCTCCTCTTTTCTTTCTTATATAACCTCTTTTTTGTGCAACATTCTAACATTCTAATGTTGACTATAACCCTTTGTCTCACTCTTAATGCAAGAATTGTATCATAATTTCTCATTATTCAAAATAAGCAATGTTGTTACCATTATTAGAAAAAGAAAACACTGTATAGAGTAAAAGATTCTTATTAAAGCAAAATAAGAAACTTTTTTTACTGAATATGAGCCATAAAATTATTCCTTTTAAGTAATATTTTTATTATATGTATAGATTAATATATTGAATGGCGCTGCAATCATTCTTGCAGGCATAAGAACAACCCATGGAATACCAAAGATAGTATGCAGGAAATAAGGAATCATTATTAAAGAAGTTATGATATGACCAATAGCAATTGAAAATCCCAATTCTATCGTTTTGATTTCTTCTGTCCTTTTTAATAATCGCAGAACAACGACTGGGATAATCCCGATTAAAGCAGAGGTTAAGGTAAAATGTGGCATATATGCCCCAATAGGATTGATGATGTATCCTAATAAGTCGGAAAATCCCCCAATTAAACCTCCAGCTAATGGACCGAAAAGGATACCTCCTAAAACAACGGGAAATTTTCCTAGACCTATTCTAATACCTTCTACTCCTCCAATAGCAATTCTTAAACTGGCAATACGGGTAAGTATAATACTTAAGGCTATCAGAAAACCCATATTGGTAATTTTATGTGATGATATCTTCATTTAATTTTTCTCCTTGATATAGCTTTTATTTCTGCTACATCAAGAAGAATGTTTATTAAGGCATTTTCGATGTAGCAGCGGACGCGATGACCCATCGCAAGACTATAGTCCTTTCGTTTAGAGACAACGTCCCATTCTCTAACACTTAAACGCAGGTCATCTACTCTAGCTTAATATTTTAAAACAATCCAACAGTATTAACATCTTTTTTCAATTTCAACTATTCCCCTATCTCCATCTACTTTTACCAAGTCGCCAGTTTTGATGACTTTTGTCGGATCGATTTCTAAATCAGTTACAGTTGGCGTATGCATCACAATAGACGATAAAGCAGTTTGGGGATTAATTTTATTAATCACACAAGCAGCCGGGGATTTCCCTGCCAACCAAAGAGCATAGGCTGCTTTAGAAAAAGCTGATGAACCTTTACCAGATGGGAAAATGAGTATTTTCCCGCTCATACTTTGACCATTTAATCTATGTCCTCTTTCAGTAATAACCCCTGTATTGGGATCAATGCCTGCACAAAAAGCTATAGGATCTTCTGAAACTAATGCTTCTCCCTCTGCTATTCCTCTATAAACCTTCCTTCCCTTTATTGTTTTATTCATCATAACTCACCTCTCCATTTACCTGATATGGCAGCTTCAATACATTCTTTGGTTCTTCCATACCAAACATTCTTCCATCCTTTCATTCCACCGCTAGTATGAGATATTTTCGCCGAATCAGTAGCAATAACATTGGAAGGAGATATTTTGGTATTTAAAGGACAACTATCAATTATTAACTTTCCCCCTGACCTTTCAATTGTATCTAAATAACCACTTTTTTTGGCCAAAGCTTTATGTTGCATATTAGTAAATATAAATAGCTTTACCCCATCTGCCACTTTTTTATCTTCCAAGATATTTGCTATATAATTAATTTCCTGGATAGTATAATGAGGACATCCTAATAACACAAAATCAATATTATCAGAACTACTACAATTTAGCTTGTTATATGATTCTTCTCTTTCTGTTTTACTATAATTCATTATGTCCACCGGTTTTTTATTCCTAAAAGCTTCAGCTATTGTATTAGCTTCCGGAGTTATTCCTATAACATGATACATGATAACTGCCCCTGAAGCTGCACCGGCCGAACACAAAGCCATTAATCTTCTCATATTAGCAGTTGTCTTGATATTATTATAAACTGGCACTTTTAAACCAACCTTAAAGCCAGTGTAATATCCGAGCAAATCCCAATCCATAGTGTCCTGTGGCTGTGCTTCAACATCAATCATTATCTCTCCAGTTCTATTCTTAGAAAGATGCATTCCCCAATATGCTGTCTTGCCAGTTATAGCTGAAGCAAAAGAACTATGGTCTCCTTCTATATTTGTTCTAGCACCAAGAACAGAGTTAGCATATGAAATGGCAGAAGATTCTGTCCAAGCACAATGCTCTCCTTTTATAGGAACATTTCCTACTGTATACGGAGTACATGTTGCACTCATGTTTATGCCAATCCTAGTACAATAATTCTGCATTTGCACAACCATTTCATAAAAATTGTCTGGGTCTCGTCCTTTACTTGCCTCCAATAAATCAAAATATTCTAAATCAACTGCCGGGATATGAGAAGTAGTAAATGCCTTGACTCTATCAACAATTACCTTATTATCTGTGTTTAAAACTGATTTGGAAATGAAATCATCTATATCATTTATATCTAGATATTTATTCAATATATCCGGATAAAAATAAAAGGGAGTAAGTACATGAACATTATTCGTATCTATAAGTTTTTCTGCTCCCAAGGCTTCGCCATAATCAATTAATAACTCCATGCCCTTTTGAACTGCATCTCCCTCTTCTCCAGACAACATCATTTTCTCTTTATCAGTGAGTTTCATAAATTTTCTCCTCTCCTCAAAACTATGGGCATAATAATTTAACTAGCTGAGAAACATCAGTCTCATCTTCAAGATTCCTAAATTTATCAATAATGTGATCTATATTGGTTTCAGCTAATTTATTAACTGAAAAATTCATACATCCCCTGAATTTTTTTTCAAGTTCTTCTGAGGACATGGGATTTTGAGGGGTTCCCTTAACATGGTCAATTCTCTTATCATATTTCTTACCATTTTTAGTAATTACTAATACCTTTGCTCCCGCAAATCCAACAGGGTCAATTTTTTCTATATCAGGATCTACTTCAACCCTCACCTTTTGAGTCATTTCCTGTATTTCTTGTCTTTTAAGGGCTTTATCCAGATAATCATCAATAAATACTTTTCTATTTACAACTGCACATGCTACCGAATAAGGAATACTAAATTGGGCATCAGCAGGTGTTACCGGATGATATCTGCTCTCTAAAGGCAATGCAACTAATTCATAAGTCGGGGTATTTACTCCCACCTTGACTTCTTTTATTTCTTCAGGCTGAATATCATTTTCGATTATGCATTCTAAGGCAGTCTCTATGGAGCTATGGGTATAAGTACAAGTGGGATAACCTTTAATAATTGTCTTTGTTGCGATAAAATTTTTCTCTTCCAATCCATTTAAAATCCAATTCAGGTCATACCTAGGATAAAAAGCTTCATAAAAACCCTTCTCTCCTTCAAGTACTTTTCTAGTACCCGTTATACCGCGTTGAGCCATATAAACACATTTTATAGCAGTATCAGCTACCAAACCATGTTGGGCTCTTATTTTTAAAACCCCATCTACAAACATCTTATTATCACAACCACCTTGTGTATAAGAAAGACCTATGGCATCAATCATCTCTGGTTTGCTTAATCCTAATAATTTCCCCACTGCAATAACAGGCCCCCAAACCCTAAACACGGAATGGGTTCTAGCCATGCTAACACCAGTAATTGTATGAACAGAAGCACCAATTCTTGAAATTATCTCATTTCCCAAGGCAACAGCCAATATTAGGTCTTTCCCACTGCACCTTAATTTTTCAGCTACCGGCAATGCGGCAGGAAGAACATATTCAGTAGTATGTTCATTTGCATCAGGATGAACACCTCCAAAATCCCAGGCTCTTGCCATTGGACCTATTGCAAAAGCGGCTGAAGGAACAGGAACTCTGAAACCATATAGAGGAATAGTAGCCTCTTCTTTTCCACCCCATTCATTTGCAAGCTCAACCATGGCACTTATTCCCTCTGAAGAAGAGCCAGCGGTAATGATCCCAACAGTATCAAGAAGATGGTTTTTTGCATAAGTCACGACATCAGTTGATAAATCCTTGTATTGTGTACTTATAACAAAATCAACAATCTTCTCCATTAAATCAGCCATTTTTTTTCTCCTTTTGTTATTAAAACCTAAATAAATATAAAGCTAAAGAGTCGCTGGATTGAATATGTCAAAGGCAATTAATGTCTCTTTAACATCATATACATAATGGGGAGTATTTTTTGGAACAACTATAAAAGCACCTGGTACATATGCAAAATCACCAATTCCTTCAATATGAATTTTGCCATTTCCTTCTATTGGAAATATGATATCCTGAGAATCACCATGAGTATGTTCAGGTATATCTATACCCTTCGGAGTCTTTACCAATAAACACGTAATGTTGGAGTTGTTTTTTTCTCTAGTTAATAAGCGCTTAACAAAAACACCCTTAAATTTAGAATGTTCTTTCCATTCCAATGTTTCTGTCTCCAAATAAATATCATGTAAATCTTTTAAATTCATCTTCTACCTCTTTATTTTATTCTTAATGATAAATTGTATTAATAATTATCATATTATAATTCTGTAATTTTAATCCTAATCTAATTATTATAAGCCTAAAACGAGCTTTTCATTTTATAGTAAATGATTCTCAGAATATATTGATACCTTTTATATTATCTCATTTTAAAAGATTTTTAATCGGAATAATTATTCAAACTCTTTTAGCATTTCATAAAATTCTTCTTCGCATCCCTTTTTTATATGATAGCAATGATCACGTTGGGAATTCGCCATTTTTTTACTTCTTTCACATATTCCTTTAAAGGCATTGGTCTCAATCTCAGCTACATTGGCATATTTCTTGACAAATTTTGCTGAAAGCCTGGAATAAGCCTACCATGTTCTCAGATCAGGAGCTGTCCGTCACAAGGACCACCAGTTCCTCGATAGAGTAAACCGATAGTAAGTTTTTAGAAATAAACGTACTTAGTTCTGGAGGAACTGCCTCAAGAGTAGGGTAATAGCTCCCGTTTCTGAATAGCCATGGCATCCTTAATTAATTCACGAGCACTGGCAGCATCTCTTACCTTTGAGCTTTAAATCCACTCCAGCTGTCCGGAACTTTGAGGTGTTAGACCAATGTGGCCCATCACCAGTATCCTGGCATCAGCTATTGCCTTAATCTGGTCACAAACTCTCAGTCCTCCTTCTAATTTTACCGCATCCATATCTGCTCTTTTAAGAGAAACGCCCTGCATTTCTAACTGCTCCTGCTTGGAAACCTGATAGGAAAGAAAGGGCATATCTCCAATACAGAAAGTGTTAGGTGCTCCTAATGACGAACTGCCTGACAATGAGATATAGTCTTCCATGGTAAATAGGAATAGTCCCCTGGTAACCGAGTACCACCATTCCAAGTGAATCTCCCACCAAAATCATGTCCATGCCGGCCTGTTCGACAAAAGAAGAGTGGGAAAATCATAAGCAGTCACCCAGGCAACCTGTTCTCCTTTCTTTTCATTTCAAGAAAAATCCAAGTTGACTCTTTTTTAGCCATTTTTAAATTATCCTCCATCTTATTTTTATTACATTAAAATATTTTCCTGAAATTTGTTTTGATATATTTATTAGAATATGTTTAGTACTTTCCATTTTGTTTGATGTTAATCGTTGCAGGTCCGGTTATAATACTTATAGCAGCAATAAATTCTCCATCTTTACCAAAAATAGACAACTTATACAGTTAATACCGACCTTAAATTCTTCTATCGATAGCATAACCCTGTTTTAACTTTCTTTAATTCCTTTCTTTAATTCATCAAATGAAGATATTGAATTTGGAGCTATAGAAACAAGAGGTTCATTATTCTTATATAGACTATTGAAATCCTCTCTGGGAGGAAAGCTAATAGTACTTTACCTAAGGCTGTACAATGTGCAGGCAACCTCGTTCCTTACTGTATTCAGTCCTAAGTATTTCCGAACTTTCAATAGTATTGAGATAGATAACTTCTTTTCCTTCCAAAATTGCCAAGTTGGCTGTTTCTTTAGTTAATTCTGATAACTTTTTTTAGATATGGCCTCGTATCCTTTGATTAGATTTTTGTACTTTGAACTTCACAGCCGAGCTCAAACAATTTAATTCCCAGTCTATACTTTGCAGTTTTTTGATTCTGGAATGACATAAACTACGAGATTTTAGGGTATTAAGAATTCTGTGAACTGTACTAAGTCCCATATCTAACTTTTATTAATTTCTACTATACTAATTTCATGTCCATTATCAGAGAGAAACTCTAATAAATTGAGGGCTTTGTCAATGGATTTAATTTTTCTACTTTTTCTTATTTTTTGATTATTTCCATAATACGGAAATACCTTTCCATTTAATAACATTATTTATAACATCCTTTTCGAAAGGCAAATTTTATTATATATTTCTAGGTTTGCAAATTTTTTATATTTTGCTCTTTTTAAAAACCTTTTTGTCAGAACTTTATTTTTTAGAATTACTATTATGAGAGAAAACTAAGTGTTATTTTCAAATAATAAAACCCTATCTTTGAACAGGGCTTTATTGAAAAAGGGGAAGAAATAGTAGTAGAAATTAACATTCCCTTTTAAGAAAATTTAAAAATTAATTTTAGATAGTCTAAAACTAAATACGGTTTAACAGATTTCTTCTTTTAGAAAAATATTAAGCTTATCTAAATCAACATTTCCTCCGCTAAGAATAGAAACTATTTCCTTATTCTTAATATTTAATTTATTAGCAATAATTGACGCTACGGTAACTGCACCGGATGGTTCAACTAATAATTTTGCCCGTTCTAATAAAAAGATTAATGCTTTTTTAATTTCATCTTCTGTTACAAGCACAACTTCATCAACATATTTCTTTACAATGCTAAAGGGTTTTTCTCCCGGCTTTTTTAAAGCCAGGCCATCTGCTATGGTATCAATTTGCTCTTTTTCAATAATCTTATCTTGCTGCAGAGAAAGCCACATAGCATTAGCGTTTTCCGGTTCCACTCCAATAATCCTGACCTGGGGATTATTTTCTTTTATAGCCATTGCAACACCGGAAATAAAAGCTCCGCCACCGACTGGACAGAAAACAACCTCTGTATCCGGTTTTTCTTTGATAATCTCTAATCCTATCGTTCCATGCCCTGCAATTAAGTCATCATCTTCAAAAGGACTTAAATAAGTTAATCCATCAGTATCAGCTATATCCATTGCTTTGCTTATGACATCATTGGAATTCTGTCCGTATATCATTACCTCTGCCCCATATCCTTTTGTAGCACTTATTTTAGTTTTCGAGGCATGTTCTGCCATAACAATAACTGATCTGATATCAAAAAGTCCTGCAGCATACGCTACGGCTTGTGCCCAATTGCCTGCAGAACAAGTTACTACCCCTTTTTTCTGCTGTTTTTCCGTTAAATTCATCATTACATTGATGGCTCCACCAAGCTTGAAAGAACCGGTAAGCTGGAGATTTTCTGGCTTTAAAAAAACCTTATTATGGGTCATTCTTCCTAATGTCCCTGAGTATTGCAATGAAGTAGTATTTTTATATTTTGTCACCTTCGAATAAGCTTTTACAATATCGTTATAATTTACCATTTAATCACCTCTAATTTATTCTGTTTTTCCATTTAGAAAATCCAGGGCAAATTGTGCATATAAAGAAGTTCCTATAGGTAAGGCATCTTCGTCAATATCAAATTTTTCATGGTGCTGGGGATAAATAATGTTTTTATTGCCTCCTCCAGAAAGACCATGACATCTAAAATTCTAAGTGATTAAAATATGAGAAATCTTCTGCTGCTGAGGTCTTTCGAGAGGACAAACAACTTCATTCTAAATAATTTCGTGATACTTCTTTGGCAATTTTGAAATCTTTTGGATCATTGAAACATGACAATGATCCAACTGTATAATCAAGTTCTGCCTCTGGCATTAAAAGTAGAGGCAGTTTTATCAATAATCCGTTTAATAATTGAAGGAAAAATTATGCTGTATATCCGGGTTAAAACTTCTGGTAGTCCCTTCTAAAATAACCCTCATTACAAATGATACTAAAATTGAATCACCGTTTATCTTTCCCAAAGTTACCACCGCCGGCTCCAAGGGATTGATTTCTCGACTTACTATAGTTTGCAAATTCATGACAATTGCAGATGCTGCAACAATTGCATCTATGCCTAAATGTGGAACAGCGCCATGGCTGCCTTTTCCTTTTACAGTGATTTTAAATCTATCCCCTGCAGCAAATCGAGGGCCTGTTTCCAGGGAAACTTTGCCAACAGGAAACTGAGACCAAATATGGATCCCCAGAATAGCATCAACTCCATCTAATACCCCTTCATCCAGCATTTTTTTGGCACCTTCTACAATTTCTTCTGCTGGCTGGAATATTAACTTAACTGTTCCATTTAGCTGGTCTTTCAGTTCCCATAAAATTTTAGCAGCAATTAAGAGCATGGAAATATGACTATCATGCCCGCAGGCATGCATAACACCCTTATTCTTTGATTTGTAAGATATGTCATCATTGGCCTCTTGTATTGGTAATGCATCCATATCTGCTCTCAAAGCTACTACCTTGCCATTTTCTTTTCCTTTTATTGTTCCAACAATGCCAGTATTAGCAACTTTTTGAACTTTAATCCCTATTTTTTTAAGTTCTTCCTCTATTCTTCTTGATGTACGAATTTCTTTCCAGCTAATTTCCGGATTTTGATGAAATTCCCTTCTTAAAGCAATAATTTCTTTCTTGTATTTTTCTGATAATTCTCTAACATTCACTTGTTACGTCTCCCTCCATATAATGCTATAACAACCACAACAACTAATTCTTTAAGGCAATAGCATCTATTTCAATCAGGACATCCTGAGGAAAGGTCTTCACGGTAATAGTGGTACGAGCAGGGGGATTATCCGGGAAAATATCCTGAAACACATCATTCATGTCCTTAAAATCATCAATATTTAATAGAAAGGCACTTATCTTTACGATATCTTTTAGGCCTAAATCTTCAGTTGCTAAAATTTGTTCGATATTTTTAAAAACTTGTCTTGTTTGTTTTCTTATATCTTTCTCTATCAGTTTATTTGTCTGAGGATCAATGGGTAATTGCCCTGAGACAAAAACAAATCCTCCAGCAGCAATTCCCTGGGAATATACTCCCAAAGGCTTGGGTGCTTTACTACTATAGATAGTTTTTTTCATATTATTTCTTCTCCTCTCCATACGATTTCCCTTCAAAAATGGCTCTAATTTCTGCTGCAGTAGTTGCTTTAGAAAGTGCTGACATACGGTTGTGCTCTTCTTGCCGTAATAATTCGAGATTTTTTGCTACTTGCTCAAGTTTATCGGCAGGAAATTTGCAGGCACCGTTTTCATCCATATGGATAATTTCACCGGGGGAAACGTCCATTCCGGCTACTGAAACTGGGGTATTTATCGAATGGACTGCAAAATCTCCATGTCCAGCGGTAACTCCGGTTAACATATATTGAAATTTCATGGGGCGAATTTCATCTATATCACGTGATGGTCCATCTGAGATGACGCCCACACAGCCTATTGCTTTCATTGCGGTGGTCATATTGCCTCCTGATAGCCCTACTTTCCCAGCTATTTCTGGTGGGAATATCTGCTTAATTATCAATATTGTTGGCTTTTTTGATTCTTCCAGCGCATCAATGACATCCATAAAAGTAAGTCGGGAATAATTAGCATCCGGCATACCAAAGGTACAGGTCACAGCATAACCTGCAGTTGGGCCAAGCTCAGGGTACATACAGCGTACTGATTGGTCTGTATACCAATTTTGTGTCCAGGGATTATAAAGTCCGAGACACACCGGATTTGTAGGGTAAGTTGCTACCACATTGGTAACTGATGGAGTATCATGTTCTTTAATTTTTTCTAATAATTCTCTTTCTTTTGACATTTTTTCCTCCTTTTATTTTTAAAATCTGCCAAATTTTTTGTATCACAAGGTCCTCTATTGTTTATATGTTATCCTTTCATAAAAATAAATATTATCTAATTCTAATTAATTATATAATACTCTGTATTTAGCATCTTCGGTGATTAAATTATTATGATGATATATATAACTGGGGTCAACTAACTAAAATTTATTGATATTTTTCTCTGCTGTTAATCTCCATTTGTGAATAGAAAATACAAATATAATTTAAATATCTTCTACTATAATCGATATTTGGAAGTAAAAGCAATAAATTCATTGGGAGGCAATTTTGAAGATATACAAAAATTATCATGAATAAATAAAATAATCCAGTAATTTATATTATAACTGAATATATTATTATGATAGAGATAATCATAATAATATGACTATCTAGCTAATTATATATTCATAGCATAGCGTATTAATTTTTGAGTCGTGTTAACAGCTTAGTAATTGATTAAATCAAATAGATTTTAGTATTTATACCCTCTATACATTTCATTAAAGTAGTTTTGAGCATTTATTAGAGCTTCTCTAATATTATCCTCAGCTTTCGCAGTTTCTCGAGCAATAAGATAATCTAATAATTTTTTCTTGTCAATTTCTGCCGCTGCTTTTGCACAAGCCTCCCAGCTTAGAATGCTTCTAATAACCCTGTCTATTCCCTGTTCTTCGTTATCATATGGCCTTGCTTGCATATCATGGCCCTTCCATCGATTATATCCAGCATCCTGTATTAAACGTGCAATTGCTATATTCATTCCATTAACTCTAGTTCCATGATCAATATCATACTTGCCGGGACCGCCGAGAATAATACCATCATTATAACCCTGGCTATTCAAGTGCATATGAACTAAGGCATTATTGTCTATCTCTTCAACAGTATCAAGTATATGATCAAGTCCAATCATTTCTGTATGCCCAAATTCTTTGTTCACTCCCTTTTTATTACGTGAAACATTAAATTCTTCCTCTACTTTATTCCAAAATACCAATGCACTTGATACTGTAGGAATTAGAAGAGCCGGATGTCCCTCATTGGGTTTTGGTTCAAAAGCAAAATACATCTCTCCCCCTAATTTTTCTTCAAACTTGCATAATTTTGCCATACTTTCCTTAAGATTCTGATACATCTGAAAAATACCTATCGATGCTATATCATAACCAAAAGAGCCATTCCAGATAACTACAGTTGGCCATTTTGATGAATCAGAATGCCATGCTTTCCTAAGAGGTCCGTAAGTAAGAGAAACTGTCCTTTCGCCAAATTCCTCAGCTGATTTTCTCTCTACTGGATCCAGTGAAGCTATTCCCCCATAAGCATAATGTTTGTGAGCACCTGGGGTTACCATGGCTAGATATATTTTTGAATCTACAAGTGCATCTGCAATTTCCGGGGCAGTTTTTTCATTAAATTCGAAATCGTAATGCATTTCAATACCTAGCTCGACATTATCTGGCACCTTCGGGTAGATTTTATCTTTTACCAGCTTAATCATATCAACTGTATCAAATTTATCAGTGCTCCATTTTGGCCTTATATCATCAGGAACAAAACCACCTTGTCCTGCATTAAAAGTCCATCGACATATACTATGTAACGATTTTTTATTATTCATTTTTTTTACTCCTTAAATAATATGGTATTTATATTTCTATATATTTATTCACACAATTATTATTTATCATCTATGACGCTGATATCATATGTTAAATAAATCTTATTCTCGCAGTAATAATTAAATCTGCCATACCATAAACTGCAGCCATACTACCTAATTTACTGAA
>JAGYIZ010000043.1 GCA_018402425.1 Candidatus Atribacteria bacterium
TTGTTTGCCATGACCAAGTCTGCCAAAATGAGAGGATATCTGCCGGGAAGGTTTAGTTTCAATGTTAAAGGCGGAAGGTGTGAGGCTTGCGAGGGTGCTGGAATAGTCAAGATAGAAATGTTTTTTTTGCCGGATATATATATTCCCTGTGAGGTTTGTAAAGGAAAAAGATTCAACAGGGAAACTCTGGAGATTAAATATAAGAATAAGAATATTGCTGAAGTCTTGGATATGACGGTAGAAGAAGCCAGTCAATTTTTTGAAAATATTCCTAAAATAAAAAGAAGTTTGCAAACTCTTACCGATGTAGGCCTGGGTTATATCAAATTAGGGCAGTCTGCCAGTACCTTATCAGGAGGAGAAGCACAAAGAATTAAACTTTCGAAAGAATTAAGTAAAAAAAATACCGGCCGAACATTGTATCTATTAGACGAACCTACGACAGGGTTACATTTCGATGATGTCAGAAAACTATTGGAGGTGTTAAACAGGCTTGTTGAACAGGGGAATACTGTATTGGTTATTGAACATAATCTTGAAGTGATTAAATCGGCTGATCATATTATAGACTTGGGTCCTGGTGGTGGTGAAGAAGGAGGTCAAATAGTATTTGAAGGTACACCAGAAAAACTTATCCAACACCCTGCTTCTTTTACCGGACAATTTCTAAAAAATATTATGAAACCGGAACTGTATCGGTAATAGTATTGTTGAGAGGATTTAATTTAGGAGACGCTATGAACATTTTAGAAAAAGTTAAACAGCTGCCTCAGAAAAGCGGTGTTTATCTTTTTAAAGATCAAACCGGCAATATAATATATATTGGTAAGGCAATTTCTTTAAGAAACAGAGTAAGCTCCTATTTCAATAAATCGTATGTTCATTCAGCAAAAGTAAGTCAAATGATTGGTAGGATTTATGATATAGAGTACATTACTACTGCTTCGGAAATGGAGGCATTACTTTTAGAGAGCAATCTGGTTAAAAAAAATAGGCCTCACTTTAATACCCAGTTAAAGGACGATAAGAGTTATCCTTATATTCAAATTACTACGAAAGACTCTTTTCCCGCTATACACCTGATTAGAAAAAACAGGAAAATTAGGGACAAGAAAGCACGTTATTTTGGTCCTTTTATAGATGTGGAGATAACCAGGAAAGCTGTTAAAAAATTAAGGGAAATATTTAAATTAAGAAATTGCAGCCAAAGGAAATTCAATTATAGAAATACCTGTCTTGATTACCAGATTGGCTTGTGTTCTGCTCCCTGTGCCGGCAAAATAGGTCAAGATGATTATTCTAAAAATGTAAAGGAATGCTGTCTTTTGTTATCCGGCCAACATAATATACTACTAAAAAGGTTAAAAGAAGAAATGAAAATTGCTTCTCAATTAATGTTATACGAAAGAGCTGCTAAACTTAGAGATACAATCAGTATGATAGAGAAAGTAATCAGTCAGGAGAAAATCAGTAGATATTATCGGAGAAAACAGAATTTTTATTTAACTGAAAAAAAGAATCATAATTCGCTCATCAAAGCGCTTCAGGATTTACAGAGATATTTAGAATTAAAAGTAGTTCCATTAAATATTGAGGCCTTCGATATCTCTAATATTCATGGACAAATATCGGTCGGTTCTTTGGTTGCTTTTAAATCAGGAATACCGGATAAGAAAAAGTATCGTCATTTTAAGATAAAAGATGTAAAAGGTATTAATGATTTTGCCATGATGAGAGAAGTTATATATAGACGATTTCGGGATAGTAAATTAAAAAAGGAGAATTTGCCTGATTTAGTATTGTTAGATGGTGGAAAAGGACAACTGAATATAACTCTTGGAGCACTACAAGAATTGGACGTGCAATTAGAGCTAGCATCATTGGCTAAAAGAGAAGAAGAGCTGTTTCGGCCTGGAAAAAAGGAGCCAATTTTGCTACCCAGGAATTCAGAAGTGTTTTTTCTTATTCAGAGAATTAGAGATGAAGCCCATCGCTTTGCAATTAGTTATCATAAAAAACTTCGCAGTAAACTCATAAGAAATTCGGTAATTGATTTTATTCCGGGAATTGGAGAAAAAAGAAAAAAACAACTTTTGTCCAAATTTAAAAGCATAGAACATATCAGAAAAGCTGAAATAAGAGAATTAAAAGAAATACCAGGGATTGGCGAAAAAACCGCCTGTAAAATTAAGGATATTTTGGAGGTTAGATATGATTTTGAAGTACAATAATAAAACTCCCAGCATTGACGAAACATCTTTGGTAGTAGAAAACGCTAGTATCGTCGGGCAGGTGTATATCGGAAAATTGAGTAGTATTTGGTTTTATTCGGTTTTGCGTGGTGATTTGGATTTTATTTCTATAGGTCATCATACTAGTGTTCAGGACGGCGTATTGATACATGTGGCAAAAAATGTGCCCACTAAAATCGGAAACTATGTTACAATTGGACATGGTGCAATTCTGCATGGTTGTACTGTTAAAGACTATTCCTTAATTGGTTCAGGGGCTAATATATTAGATGAAGCAGTAATTGAGGAAAATGTAATTATTGCTGCCGGAACAGTGGTAACACCCAAAACAGTTATTCCTGCCAATTCAATGGTCATGGGGATTCCCGGTAAAGTGGTTAGACAAATTTCTAAAAAAGAACATGATATGTTACGAGAACACGCAGATGGATATGTCAAGTTAATGAAAAACTATAAGAAATAGG
This sequence comes from Candidatus Atribacteria bacterium, assembly GCA_018402425.1. Classification (GTDB taxonomy): domain Bacteria; phylum Atribacterota; class Phoenicimicrobiia; order Phoenicimicrobiales; family Stramentimicrobiaceae; genus Oleincola; species Oleincola secundus. The sequence goes on from JAGYIZ010000043.1 coordinate 2,717, forward strand.
TTTTGGATTATCTGTCGGAGGTAGTGAATGCATAAAAAATCAATTGCTGATTTGGCTTATGACATTCTGGAAGAAAACCATCGACCAATGCATTATCGCCAAATCACTGAAGAGGTAATAAAAGTTAAAGATTTAAAAGCAGAAAATCCTCATCATGATGTTAATGCTTCTATGGGTGTAGACCAGAGGTTTATAAGGTATCAACGCGGAATATGGGGTTTGGTTAAATGGAAATACCGGGAAGCCCATTTACCTTACACATTGACTTCCTATTGTCTACGTAATGGCACTATTTTTTTAACCAGTTACTTAAAACCACATTTTAGCTGGAGCCGTGATGACCGTAATATTGAGATTATCTTTGTAGATATTGATGGAGAAGAGATTAATGCACTGGTTAATTATCGCAAAAAGCTTATCTTCGGCTTAAAAGAATGGTATCGAAAGAGAAAATTAGATGTAAATGATACACTTTTAATTGGCTTGATTGACGATAGTAAGAAGAAATATTTCATCATTGCGGAGAAGGATATCAGGCCAGATACAAAAAAAGATATTGGTGATACTATTTATCAGGTTTTAAAAGAAGAAGGACAACCATTGAGTTATTCCCGGATTTATGCGGAAATTATCAAGCAGGAACCGGATAATAGGGGTTTATTTGCAGAATATATTAAAAGTATATTAAATAGTGACTCCCGCTATGTAGAAATATCGAAAGATCATTGGGGCTTAATTGAGTGGTTAAACGAAATAGAACAAATTTACCGAAACCTCTTGCATGCCGATAGTGTTAAGGATTTCCATGTTTTTCTCAAACAGTGCTTTGAATTTCTAGGGTATAAGGTTGAATATCTTGATAATTACAGGCATAGGTTATTGGTTGCCAGAGCTGATTTAGATTACAAATCTTATTCTTTATTGATTACCGGTTTACCTAAGAATTATAATATTAACATGATACGGTCAATCGATTGGCCTGTGGTATCTTAAAAAAATAAAAAGAGGAATATAGGTGTAAATTCAGTAGCCAAGTATTTTCCAAGAAACCTTTTCTGTTAAAGAATTGATTGATAGGTGCTTGAGGGGATTCAACTATACAGAAATTTCTATGTTATATAATATTATCACTGAAACATGCATTACTTTTCGTTGTTTGGTACAAATTGCTTTCAGTCTATACATCAAATAATAATAGTGATAAATTAATGGGAATAGAGAAAAACAATGGGGACAATGGTTTTATCAGAGAATAATAGGGCACAAATTGCAAGGGAAAAAAATAATTATATGGATATCAATTTACTTTTTAAAGGAAATTGATGGCTAAAATTCTAATAGGAAATTAATAATCTATTGAAGAAGGACTAGTGAAAAAGTATTATTAAACAATTGACTCAGAGCCGTTCAATATTATGTCAATTATCAGAATCAGGTAAGATAATATATTGGCTTATCCCTGGCTCTATTGCCCAAAAGAAAATTAATTTTCTTTTCCAGTTTTATGAATGGAAAATTATAGTATTATAAATAATGGAAAATGATAAGCTACTTAAAGAAAATAAGGTGGTTAGGACATTCCTGTTTTTAACTAACCAATGAACGAGGAATTAATATTTTAACAGACCCTTTTGATGAGACATTGGGCTACCGTATGACCGAAAAAAATTGTCATTATTACTATTAGCCATGAACATTATGACCATAATAACACAATGGGCATAAAGGGAAAACCAGTTGTCTTAAGGACCTGTTAACCGAGATACCCACTGGAGAATGAGTTTTTTCAAAGGAATTTCATCCCATCATGTAAAAGCGTTTATGGCAGCATAGAGGAAGACACGATTTTTGTAACAAAAACAGATGAATTAACATTGTGTCATCTCAGTGATTTAGGCCCATTTTCTTATAATGAGCAATTAGAACAAATAAATAATGTTGATATTTTATTTATACCAGTAGATTGGATATTTTACAATTAACCATATTCAGGCAGAACAGTGTTAATCCAGATTAAAGCAAAATAGTTATTCTAGCATTATAAAACTGAGGCGATTAAGTATCAATCGATCCATTGTCTGTTTCTTAATGAAAAACAAAATATAAAAATGGTCGGTGAGAATTTTTTTGAGGTTAATTCATCAACTCTTCCTGAGAAAACCACTATTTATGTGTTGAATTATTAATTTGTTAATATTTTGGCTACAACATAAAAACCACCTTCTAAGAAGGTAGTATTAGTTAAATAAATGGTTTTACCATAAAAGATTAAGATAAGCTAGATGACAATTTTCATCTAGGTCCAAAGATGGAGGGTTATATTGCTTAGAAATATTATGGCTAAGGTTAAGTAAAAAAACGAATGAAAAAGAGCTAAAGTTAAACCTCTTTTTAGAAGTTCTTAAAGCTACCCGCTGAGCGGGTGCGATATTTACTGAAAATCAAAAAAATTTTATCTAAAGCCTTATCTTTTTTTCTATTTCCCTATTATAATATGAAAGTATTTATTAATTAGTAGCGTATCTAACAAAAGTATCGTGTATGTAGTATCGAGTATCGAGTTAAGACAGAGTATACCGTGAAATACTACAGTAAAAAAATGTATGCATAAATGTAATGATTTAAAAATGGAAGAATTGGAAATAATAATACGTTCGTTGTTTGTTGGTATTTAGTATTAGTCAATTGAAAAACTGTTTCTAGTTTAGTTTGGTTTTAGTTTTAGTCCAGATAAGATTTCAAATTTTTGTTTTATTGTTATGCTGTTATAATTGGTAGCTCGGATATTATTTTCTTACTGATGATTACTCATTACTATTCACTTATTACTGTATTTAGGACTCGATACACATACTCGATACTGATATTGGACGTAATACGGGTATTTGCTAAATAGGTAAAGTATATTTTGTATTGAACTAAGAACTGAAAACATTTTTAAAATCCTTGCAGTAATGCAAGAATGGGTAAATTTAAAGAAGTATATAGTATTGCTAATGGAATATAAGGATTAACTTTTTCTTATATTTCCTCCCCCTTGAGGGGGGAGGATGAAGGTGGGGGTGAATTATCCCCCTCACCCTAACCCTCTCCCACCGAGGGGAGAGGGAAGTTTTCGAATATTATCCGAGGGGAGAGGGAAGTATGAGGAGAAGATAATCTCCTAAATATTTTCATTTATATTTAACCGAGAACTGAAAACTGTATTTATTTTAACGTTAAACGGTATACAGTATACGCTATAAGATTTTACTGATACGGGTTACTTTTTTAATTAATAAATTGGACAATTATTTTTATATGCTGATTACTTATTACTGTATTTAGGACTCGATACTACATACTCGATACACGATACTCTTTTATACAAAATATGAACAGGGGAAAAAATGACAAAATATATTTTTGTAACCGGTGGAGTCGTTTCATCAATCGGGAAGGGGATCACAGCTGCTTCTATCGGTAGAATATTAAAAAGTAGAGGATTAAGAGTTTCCATACAAAAACATGACCCATATCTTAATGTAGATGCTGGAACTATGAGTCCATTTCAGCACGGAGAAGCTTTTGTCACTGAAGATGGAGCTGAAACGGATTTAGATCTGGGGCATTATGAAAGATTTATTGATATTAATCTTACCAGAGATAATAGTGTTACTACTGGAAAGATTTACAATTCAGTTATCTCCAAAGAAAGGCACGGAGATTTTTTAGGTAAAACGGTTCAAATAATACCACATATCACCGATGAAATAAAAGCAAGTATTAAACGGTTGAACAAATCAGGGGAAGCAGACCTGGATGTAATTATCGTAGAGATTGGTGGAACCATAGGTGATATTGAAGGATTGCCATTCCTGGAAGCAATCAGGCAATTTAGAAATGATATTGGAAAAGAAAATGTATTATATGTTCATGTATCATTTTTCCCTTATTTGAAAGCAGCAAAAGAGATTAAATCAAAGCCTACACAGCATAGTATTAAAGAGCTACGAGGGATTGGAATTCAGCCGGACCTGCTGATTTGTCGCTCCCAATCAAGGTTAACAGAAACAGTAAAGGATAAAATATCTTTATTTTGTGATATTCCTAGAGATGGCATTATTGAAATGAGGGATGTAGATTCTATTTATGAAGTTCCGATTGTGCTGGAGGAACAAAAATTAGGGGATTTATTACTTGACAGCTTGAAATTGCCTACTACAAAACCCGATTTACAGCAATGGCGAGAGATGGTTTATCGTCTTAAGCATCCGGAGAAGCAAATCACTATTGGTGTTATTGGAAAGTATGTTCGTTCAAAAGATGCTTACATGAGCATCAATGAAGCGCTTATTCATGCTGGAAGTTATCATAAGTGCAAAATTGAAATTAAAAGGATAGATGCAGATTTTCTGTTAAAAAATGATGTAAAACAATTATTAAAAGGCATTAATGGTATCCTTATTCCTGGTGGCTTTGGAATAAGAGGAATCGAGGGCAAGATCAAGACTATCCAATATGCACGTGAAAACAAGATACCATTTATGGGTATCTGTCTGGGAATGCAATGTGCCCTGGTGGAAATTGCCCGACATAAACTTGGTTTTACCAAAGCTAATAGCATGGAATTTGATCCGAAAACCCCCTATCCCATTTTAACATTGATGGAAAAACAGAAAAAAATTACTGATAAAGGTGGTACTATGCGTTTGGGTAACTATGATTGCAGCCTCAAGGAGGATACTCAGGCTCATCATATTTATAATAAGAAAATAGTAAGCGAAAGACATCGCCATCGTTATGAATTTAATAATGATTTTTTGTCAAAATTTCAACAAAGTGATATAATATTTAGTGGAATAAATTTAGAGAATAATTTAGTTGAAATCTTTGAACTTAAAAATCATCCCTGGTTTGTTGGAATGCAGTTTCATCCTGAATTTAAATCCAGGCCAAACCGTCCTCATCCCATGTTTGTAAGCTTTATAGGGGCAGCAATAAAAAATTATCCTAAAAAGGATGTTTAGGAAAGACTATTATTGGAGAAATAGGGATGGATTTGATTCAAAGAAGTAAGTAAAGATACTAACTCATTGGAAAATCATCATAAATTAAGCAACAGCTTTATTGATGATTAATCATGTCCCTATGATTGAATTTCCATGTAGTTGATGCATTAAATCAGGCAAGGGAAATAGAAAACATTGTTGGGTTGGTCCGCAGTTTGAATTGATGCCCAGAATAGTGGGAAAAGTAAGTAAAATAATCGATTCAACTATTCCACTTGCTTAAAATATAAAAATTGGCATTGATTATATGAGAATAATCGAAGAATTATGGTTTTGACTTCAGATGTACCCCTGGTTACCGGGAAAATGATTGATGATTTTATTATAAAATGCCAGAACACGAGTTTTTTATATTATCCCTATTTCAAAAGAAATTATCCTGAAAAGATATCCCAATACAATTCATATCCCTATGCTAGTTTGAAAGAAGGTGCCAAAGGGAATATGGTTATATTATCCAGCTCGTTGTTTAATCAGAATAAATCACTAAAAGTTGAGTTTCAGTTTTTCAAAAACGTAAAGATGTCAAAAATATGCTACCTTGTTAGGTGTAAAATTTATTGTAAAATATTTATTTAAGTGTCTTACTATAAAAGAAACTGAAGATAGAGCTGCTAAACTAGTTGGCTACCCGGTAAAAGGTATTATGGTGAGTGATCCGAAATGATGATTGATTTGGATAAATTAAGTGATTATGAGTTAATTTGCAAGTATTGAATAAATCAAAAATTCATAAATTTATAAAATCGAAATATAACATATAAGAATTAATTATATGCTTATATGAAGTATAAAAATATACGAGAGCCTATTGTCTTTTTTAAAGGAAGTGATATAATTAAATATAATAATAACTCCAGGGTTATTCTTCATGAATTTTGTCCCACTATATTTCTTTAACAAGTAATATTTTGTTTGTTAATATTTAAAGGTTACTGGATTAATAAAGAGTATTTTCATTGTTTATCTTGTGGCACCTGAATATTAAATAAAATTTGGTGGTAAAAAGGTTTGCCCTACAAGAATGAATAAATATTCATAAAATTACTAAGAAGATTATTATATAAGAATAAAAACAAGAAATAATAGAAAGATAATATAACTACATTATTTTTTTGACATTATAAATTACCAAAAGCTCGAGGGGGTTTTAATTGGAACTAAATGAATTAAAAGAAATGAAAATTAGCGAATTATGTAAAATTGCTAATGGATATGAGATTAATAATTGTGCCCGCATGAAAAAAACTGACTTAATTTTTAACATTCTAAAGGCACAGACTGAGAAGAAGGGATATATGTTTTCTGAGGGAATATTGGATATTATGAAAGAGGGATTTGGCTTTCTTCGTACAGGAGGATACTTGCCCAGTACTAATGATATCTATATTTCACCATCACAAATTAAAAGATTTAATTTAAGCAATGGTGATGTGGTTTCCGGACAAGTCCGCTATCCCAAAGAGGGAGAGCGTTACTTTGCCTTACTAAAAGTTGAAGCAGTAAACCACGAGGACCCCGAGCTTTCTAAAGATCGGATTGATTTCGAAAACCTGACACCACTTTTCCCTGTTGAGAAATTTTCATTGGAAACCAAACCATATGAATTATCTACCAGGGTGATTGATTTGTTTTCTCCTATTGGAAAAGGACAAAGAGGTCTTATTGTATCACCACCAAAGGCAGGTAAAACAATATTATTAGAGAAAATAGCCAATGGAATTACTTCAAACCATCCGGAAGTTACCCTAATGATATTGCTAATAGATGAAAGGCCAGAAGAAGTTACCGGTATGAGACGTTCTGTTAACAATGCTGAAGTTATCAGTTCTACTTTTGACCAACCGATTAATCATCATATTAAAGTTGCCGAGATCGTACTGGAGAGGGCCAAGAGACTGGTTGAGCTGAAGCATGATGTAGTGATTTTGCTGGATAGTATTACCAGGTTGGCTAGAGCCTATAATCTTAACATACCAACCAGTGGTAAAACATTATCAGGAGGATTAGATTCCACTGCACTCTATTATCCCAAGCGTTTCTTTGGAGCTGCAAGAAATATTGAAGAAGGTGGTAGCTTGACTATACTTGCTACTGCACTTGTTGAAACCGGCAGTCGTATGGATGATGTTATTTTTGAAGAATTTAAAGGAACAGGGAATATGGAGTTACGTCTTGATCGTGAGATCTCTGACAGTAGGATTTTTCCGGCAATTGACATCAAACGTTCAGGTACTAGAAAAGAAGAGTTATTGTTAGATGCTGAAAAATTGAGTAAAACTTGGTTAATGAGACGTGCTTTATCCAACCAAAGTACCATTGATGCAATAAGCTTACTGCTGAATAAGCTAAAAAAGACTAAAAGTAATATTGATTTTCTAAACACCATCAAAGAAGAGAATAACAATAGATAAAAAAATTGTCTTTGACGGTTAGAGTCAGTTGTGATATAATTTTTTCGAAATTTTAGGGCATTAATTAAGAATGAAGGTGAGAAAATATGAAAAAAGGAATTCATCCTAAATACGATAAAGCAACAGTAATCTGCGCATGTGGAAATACTTTTGAGACACGTTCAACAAAAAAGGAAATTCATGTAGAAGTTTGTTCTGCCTGCCATCCATTTTTTACCGGGAAACAAAAAATATTTGATTCTGCAGGGAGAGTGGAAAAATTTAACCGAAGATACAACCTCGAGCAGGAGTCCGATGAGGCAGATGACGAAAAGAATCAAAAAGAGGAATAAGATAAGGGTTAAATTAATAATGAACAATTTTTGAAATACATATTTAGAATAAATAAAAACAGGGCAAAAGCTCTGTTTTTTATTTAACAATAAAAATCACTTCTTTAAAAGTGGTAATGGTTAAATAAAATGATTTTAACCAACTTGCTAAGAGTAGAAATTGATGGAGGAAATCGAGATGCATGAAACCTGTGAAGGTGGAAGTATTGAAGTAATCTGTGGGAGCATGTTCAGCGGAAAAAGTGAAGAACTAATAAGAAGGGTCAGGCGTGTCCAGATTGCCCGGAAAAAGGTAGAAATATTTAAACCAATAATTGATAACCGCTATCATGTCCAGTATATCTACTCTCACAATGGTAGCAAAGTCGAGGCTAATTGTATTGAAAATTCTAAAGAAATCCTAAAAAAAATAAACCAGGATAGTGATGTGATTGCGATTGATGAAGCACAATTTTTTGATGAAGGAATCATTCAAGTTTGTCAGTTGTTGGCCGATAGGGGAAAGCGAGTTATTATTGCCGGCCTTGACCAGGATTTTCGAGGTGACCCTTTTGGTCCTATGCCAAAGTTGCTTGCAATTGCCGAATATGTAGATAAACTTCATGCAATATGTATGGTATGTGGGAAACCTGCTACGCGTACCCAGCGGTTAGTGAACGGTAAACCGGCAGATTATAATGACCCAACTATACTTATTGGTGCCAAGGAAAGCTATGAAGCAAGATGCCGACAGCATCATCAAGTTACAAATAAAAAGAAAGACATAATTTAGAAAAAACAAGGAATTCGAATAAATATGAAAGTACGGCTTATAAACTTTTCTAAAAATCCTGAAAAAACGGTAGCTCAATCAGCAAGGCTATGTTACTCTTCAAAGAGTATACAAGAAATAGCAGAGTCCTTTGATATGGATAAGCAGACTAAATTAATTGAAAAAATTATGAAGTTAGGTCATTATTCCGTTTTGGAACATATATGTTTTACTTTTGGCATAGAAAATATTTCCAGGACTTGCTCACATCAACTAGTCCGACACCGCATAGCTTCTTTTTCACAGAGAAGTCAGAGATATGTTAAAGTTGGTAAGGAGCAGCAATACGTTATACCGAAAAAAATACAAGATGATAAAAGTCTTATACTAAAATTTAAAAACCTTACCACTAAAAGCTATAATTTATATCAGGAAATGCTGGAAAAAGGTATTCCTGCTGAAGATGCACGATATATTTTACCACAAGCAATTAGCACCAGTATTATTTTTACCGCTAATGCAAGAGAATTGAATCATTTTTTTAGATTAAGATGCTGTAACAGGGCACAGTGGGAAATAAGAGAATTAGCGATTGAGATGTTACGGTTGGTAAAAAAAGAAGCCCCTACTATTTTTAAAGATGCCGGACCTCCTTGTGTAATAGGTCCATGCCCTGAAGGAGAAATGTCCTGTGGTCATCCCTGGAGGAAAAATAATCCATTAAATAAATAAAAGACACTGCTAGTTAAAGTTAAAGATAAGAATAACACAAGTGACGACCTAAATGTATCAGTATCACCTGAAGATTTTTATAGAGAACGAGAAAGTAGTAAAAAATATGTTTAAAGAATTAGAAGAAATAGAAAAAGAATATCAAGATTTAAATCAACAGCTTTCAAATCCGAAAGTTATTGCTGACCAGGAAAGATTTCAAAAATTAGCAAAGAGGCACAGCGAAATTGCTAAAACTGTACAGCTCTATCATAAATATAAAGACATAGAAAAAGAAATTGAAGAGAGCAGCCAATTAAAAAAGGGTGAAAATAATTCTGAAATGACAGAAATGATTGAGGAAGAAATTAACTCACTCACCCCGCAGAGAGAAAAGATTAAAAAAGAATTAAATGAATTACTATACCCTGAAGACCCCCGAAATAAGAAAGATATAATTGTAGAGATAAGAGCAGGAGCCGGAGGAGACGAAGCAGCTCTCTTCGTAGGCGATATGTTTCGTATGTATTCTCGTTTTGCGGAGAGGAACCATTGGAAAGTTGAAATTATAAACTCTAATATTACTGAAATTGGAGGATTCAAAGAAATAATTTTTGGTATTTCAGGGCAAAATGTTTTTGGAACATTAAAACAAGAAAGTGGCGTTCATCGGGTTCAACGGATCCCTGTAACTGAATCAGGGGGTAGGATTCATACTTCTACAGTTACTGTTGCTATTCTTCCGGAAGCCGAAGAAATCGAAATGGAAATTAATTCTAATGATATAAAAATAGATCGTTTTCGCTCAACCGGACCCGGAGGTCAAAGCGTAAACACTACAGACTCTGCGGTAAGGGTAACCCATTTACCAACAGGTATTGTGGTAACATGCCAGGACGAGAAATCACAACATAAAAATAAAGATAAAGCTTTAAAAGTATTGAGGGCACGTTTGCTTGATCGATTACAGAGAGAGCAAAATCAAAAAATTGACAAACAAAGGAAAAAGCAAGTAGGTACAGGTGATCGCAGTGAACGAATCAGAACTTATAACTTCCCCCAAAACCGCGTTACAGACCATCGGATTAACAAAAATTTTCATAATCTGGAAGAGATGCTTGATGGTAACTTGGATGATATAGTCGCTTCTTTTGAAGAAAGTCAGTAAATGTCTACTTTTATTTAACCATAAAAAACCACCTTCTTTGAAGGTGGTAATGGTTAAATAAAATGGTTTTACCTTAAATCCTAAATAGACGAAAAATAGTATGAAAGAGCTCTTTTAAAAGATAGCTAAGAGATCAAGAGAAAAGAGCAGAGAAAAAATGTCTAATAAAAACTTAAGCCTCTTTTAGAGGCTTCTTAAAACCACCCGCTTTGCGGGTGCGATATTTACTATCAATAAAAATATGGATAAAAAAAAGAAGAATATTGGAGAACTTTTAGCAGATGGTGAGCTAATATTAAAGAAAAGCGGCAACAAAAGCGCTGCTGAAGAATCTTTACTATTGCTCAGCTATCTTTTGAAAAGGGAGAAATTTGATATATATTTAAATCGCTCATTGGATGTTTCTTTCAGGGAAACTCAACTATATTATGAGTGGATAGACAGGAGAACCAGGGGTACCCCTGTTCAATATATTACCGGTTTTCAGAATTTTATGGGAATGGAATTTAAAATAGCAAAAGGCGTATTCATACCACGGCCCGAAACAGAAATCCTGGTGGAGGAACTTATTAAGTTAATTGAATCAATGCCTAATGAAGTAGAATTATCTTTCCTGGATATCGGGGTAGGTTCTGGTATAATACCGGTATCTATTTGTCAATATTTTCAAAAAAGTAATAAAAATATTCACTTTTATGCGATTGATATCTCTATGAAAGCTATTGAATTAGCTGAAGAGAATGCTAAAAAATTCAAATGTGAAGATAGAATAACTTTTTTTCATGGAGACATTTTCTTTGCATTAAAAATGCTAAATTCATCAATTCTCTTCGACGGAATTATCTCAAATCCACCTTATATAAGTAGAGATGAAATGTATAGGTTGCCAGACGAAATATATCTCCATGAACCTAGAAAGGCTTTATATGGAGGAGAAGAAGGACTGGATTATTACCAGAAAATTATTTGTCAATCTCCGGAGTATCTAAAAAAAGGGAAAAGTTTTCTAGCCCTGGAAATAGGACATAAACAGAAGGACCCTGTTTGCAAAATAATTAATCAAACTGGTTGCTTCAAAGAAAAAGTTTCTATATTTAGTGATTATTACCAGAATGACAGAGCAATTGTAGCATTTACCAGTACTTGCGATAAGAAATAATAAGGGGGGAAAAGTGGAGAAAGGCATAATACTATTTGTGTGTACCGGAAATACTTGTCGTAGTGTCATGGCTCAAGCTTTGTTTCGAAAGTTAAAAGATAAATTTGCTCCTGAGTTAAATTATCAAGCTGATTCAGCAGGAATTAGGGCTATTGAAGGTATCCCTCCTACCGGAGAAACTATCATATGTATGGCCAAACAAGGATTAGATATTAGTGCTCATAAAGCTAAGTCAATTGATAATAAAATTATAAAAAAATCTTCTCTCATTTTAACCATGACACAACAGCAACAGATTTTTCTTAAAAAACAATTTCCTTTGTCAATGAATAAAATATTTTCATTTAGGCCTTATTGTCTTAGAAATAAAGGCATTAAGAATCAAGATGTAGAAGATCCTTATGGGAAAAGTATGTTTTTCTATGAAAATATTTGCCGCCAATTAGAAGATGATATAAATAAATTAATAAATCGCTTAAGATTAAGAGAGGAATAAAAAGATGAACAATATTGCTGTTGCCAGTGACCATGGAGGATATGATTTAAAAACCGAGATTATAGGTTACTTAAAAGAAATGGGCTATGCTTATCGTGATTTTGGATGTTATGATAAAAAAGCGGTACACTATCCGGATTATGCCTACAAAGTTAGCCAGGCAATAACCGAAAAAGAGTTCGAATGCGGAATATTGATATGTGGTACAGGCATTGGAATGTCTATTGCTGCTAATAAAGTAAAAGGCATTAGAGCATCTTTATGTCATGATAGCTTTTCAGCCAGAATGACAAGGGAACATAATGACTCAAATGTATTGACCATGGGTGGAAGAGTAATTGGGATAGGATTGGCTAAAGATATTGTTAAAACATGGCTTAACACAGAATTCAGCCAGGAAAGTCGGCACATTGTTCGATTACAGAAAATAGATAAAATTTATAATAATTGCTGAACAAGAAATATAAAAAGATAAATAGATAAATACATAATCAAGGGGGATTTATTTTGAAAGACTTTATTATTCTGGACCATCCTTTAATTCAGCATAAATTGACTATGCTTAGAGATAAAAAGACAGGTGTAAAAGATTTCCGTGAACTCGTAGATGAGCTTTCTAATCTGATGGCTTATGAAGTAACGCGCGATATAGAATTGAAAGAAGTGAATATCGAAACTCCTATTACCAAAACAAAAGGGAAAATGATATCCGGAAAAAAAATGGCAATTGTTGCAATACTACGGGCAGGGCTGGGGATGGTTGATGGAATATTAAAACTAATACCTTCCGCCAAGGTTGGTCATGTGGGTATGTACCGTGATCCGGAAACATTAAAACCGGTTAGTTATTATGCCAAGTTACCCAAAGATATTGACAAACGCGAAATTATTGTAGTAGATCCAATGCTGGCAACAGGTGGAACTGCAGTTGCTACAATTGAATA
>JAGYIZ010000044.1 GCA_018402425.1 Candidatus Atribacteria bacterium
GCGGTTATTCAGGCCTGTGAGAAGGAAAACGGTTTTCATTATCTCTATGACTTACATGCATCCATCAAAGAGAAGATTGAAACAATCGCTACTAAGATCTACGGAGCAGACGGAGTAACCTACCTCCCCCAGGCCCAAAAGAATATCAAATTATTTGAATCTTCCGGTTTTGCTGATCTGCCCATCTGCATGGCTAAAACACACCTTTCTCTCTCTCATGACCCGGCTGTCAAAGGAAGACCCAGAAACTTTAAAGTACCCATACGTGATATCAGAGCTTCTGTCGGTGCCGGTTTCCTCTATCCCATCCTGGGGACAATGATGACTATGCCGGGATTGCCATCTGTCCCTGCTTCAACTAAAGTTGATATTGATAAAGATGGTAATACCGTTGGATTGTTTTAAGCTAAATATTAAATGTAAATAATAATATATATTTGGAGGTAAATATTATGTCTAGCAAAATAATCGAAGAACTGTATTATAGTAAGAATGATGAATGGATAAAAGTAGAAAATGATATTGGTACAATCGGAATTACTGATTATGCCCAGGACCAGTTGGGTGATATTGTTTATGTAGAAGAAATAAAAAAAGGAACTAATCTCAATAAGGGGGATGTTATCAGTACAGTTGAATCCGTTAAGGCAGTTTCTGATGTGTATTCCCCAATCAGTGGTGAAATTATTGAAGTCAATCAGGATATTATTGATGATCCATCTATTATCAATAAAGATCCTTTTGGCAAAGGATGGTTTGCCAAAATAAAGATGGATAAACCGGAAGAACTGGATGAACTGATGAGTGCTTCTGAATATAGTGAATATCGGAAAGAATAATTAAAAGAGGTGAATTAATATGAGATACATCCCTTCAACAAAAGAACAACAAAGCGAAATGTTGAAAGACATAGGAGTATCTTCTTTTGAAGAGTTATTAAAAAATATTCCGGAAAAAGTGAAACTAAAGAGAAAATTAAATATTCCTCCTGTACTATCAGAACAAGAATTAGAAGAAAAAATAGTTAAAATAGCACAGAAAAATTCTAACTTCTATCAGATGAAACCATTATTAGGAGCTGGTGCATATCGCCATTTTATTCCGGAAGCTCAAAAATCTTTGTTACAAAGAGAAGAATTCTGGACTTGTTACACTCCTTATCAGCCAGAATTAAGCCAAGGAACCCTTCAATCTATGTTTGAGTTTCAAAGCTATATTTCCAGGTTGACCAAAATGGATATTGTTATTCCGTCTATTTTTGATGGTGCATCCGCTGCCGGGGAAGCAGCCTTGATGTCCTTGCGATTAACTCACAAGAATAAGATTATTGTTTCCTCCCTGATTCACCCCCATTATCGAGAAACAATCAGGACTTATTTAGCACCTCATGATATTGAAATAATTGAATTGCCTTATCATGATGGATTAGTTCAATATGACCAACTGGAAAAATTATTGGATGAAGATACTGCTGCTGTCCTGGTACAAAGTCCTAATTTTTTTGGAGGTATTGAAAATCTAACAGCAATGGCAGAATTAACTCATCAGAAAAAAGCATTACTCATTGATATCATAGTGGAAAGTATGTCTATGGGAATACTCAAATCTCCAGGTGATTTAGATGTTGACATAATTGCAGGAAGTGCTCAATCCTTCGGAATGGATTTGAATTTCGGAGGTCCTTATAATGCTTTTTTGGGGACTAAGAAAAAATATGTTAGGCAAATTCCCGGTAGAATTGCTGGTGAGACCAAAGACAAGGAGGGCAAAAGAGCCTTTGTCATGACTTTTAGAGCTCGTGAACAGGATATCAGAAGAGAAAAAGCAACTTCCAATATGTGCACCAATCATAACTTGAATGTTATAGCTGCAGATATATATTTATCATTAATGGGTACAGAAGGTATCTATCAGTATTCACTACTGAATGCTAAAAAAGCACATTATTTAGAAAACCAATTATTAAAAACTGGGAAATTTGAAAAAATATTCAACTATCCTTATTTCAATGAATTTCTAATTAAATACAACGGAGATATTAAAAATATTAATAAGGTTCTAATGGAAAATAATTTTATACCCCCTCTTACCGTTTCATCATTTTATCCTGACAATGACCTTAAACAAACTTTACTTTTTGCGGTAACCGAAATATTTAGTAGAGATGAAATGAATCTTATTACTAGTCTTTTTTCTCAGTAAAGGAGGAAAATATGAAACTTATTTTTGAAAAAAGTATTCCCGGAAGAGATGCTTATTCTCTTCCCACTGATTTATTTCAAGATATTAAAATTGAAGATTATCTTCCCGAAAAACATTTGGATAAAGATAAGAAACAGTTAACTGAGGTGTCAGAGGTTGATGTAATTCGTCATTTTACCAAACTGTCAAAATTCAATTATGGTGTAGATGATGGATTATACCCATTAGGTTCTTGTACCATGAAGTATAACCCTAGAATCAATGAAAAAATGGCTGCTATAAGTAATTTCTCTCAGGCACATCCTTTTGCTCCTATCGAAATGGTTCAAGGTAGTCTAGAAATCATGTATGAATTAAATAAACTTTTATGCGAGATTACCGCAATGAATCAATATACCATGGCACCTGCTTCCGGTGCTCATGGAGAATTAACCGGAAACCTGATTATGCGGCAATATTTTATAGATCATGGGGAAAAAAGAACAAAAATGTTGATACCTGACTCTGCCCATGGTACTAACCCTGCCTCTGCTGTTATGGCAGGTTTTGAAGTCATTGAGATAAAATCAAACGAAAATGGTACAGTAGACCTAAATTCTCTCAAAAATGCCATGGATGAACAAACAGTAGGATTGATGTTGACCAATCCTAATACTGTAGGATTGTATGATAAAGGTATTGAGGATATTGAAAAAATAGTGCATCAAAAAGGCGGGTTACTTTATTATGATGGCGCAAATCTTAATGCCTCTCTGGGTATTATACGACCCGGAGATGCAGGCTTTGATGTTGTACACCTTAATCTTCATAAAACTTTTTCAACACCACACGGTGGCGGTGGCCCAGGTGCAGGTGTTATCGGTGTCAAGGATAGATTAATACCTTACCTGCCAACACCAATTGTTGACTTTGATTCCACTGAAAATAAATATTTCTTGAAGGATATTGGTAAAAAAAGTATCGGAATGGTCCGCAGTTTTTGGGGTAATTTCTCAGTTTTAGTTAAAACTTATACTTGGATTCTTTCTCTTGGCCCAGAGTATCTCTACCAATGCTCTAAAACAAGTATTATCAACGCCAATTATGTTTTAGCAAAATTAAAGAAGTATTATAAGCCTGCTTATGATCAATATTGTGGCCATGAATGTACCCTGACCGGCCGTGAATATAAAAAATACGGGATAAAAACACTGCAAATTGCTAAAAGATTAATGGATTACGGTTATCACCCTCCCACTATTTATTTCCCCCATTTTGAACCCTATGCTGAAGAAACAATTATGATTGAGCCACCGGAATCTGAGGGTAAAGAAGTACTAGATAATTTTATCGAGGTGATGATAAAAATATCCCAGGAAGCCAAAGATAACCCTGATCTCTTAAAATCAGCACCGCACAATACACCTATTAGCCAAACAGATGATGTAATGGCTGTGAAGAGACCTATTCTGACTTATGATGATGAATTAGAATTAAAGGATGAATTAAATTATCAGGGAAAAGATATCGATTATTATTAAATAGGAGGGAAAAATGTCTGATAATGATTTACTGTTAACTCCACTCCATGAAGAACATAAAAAACTAGATGCTCGCATGATCCCATTTGATGGTTTTGACATGCCTGTTCAATACAGCAGTATTATTGAAGAACATCATGCGGTAAGAGAAAAAGTAGGTATTTTTGACGTCTCTCATATGGGGGAAATTGAAATAAAGGGTCCTGACGCTCTTTCATTCACTGATTTCTTGTTAACCAATCGAATTAGCAATATGAAAGATGGTTCTATCAAGTATTCTCCAATGTGTTATCCCCATGGCGGTCAAGTGGATGATTTATTTGTCTACAAAGTCGAATCTGACTTCATTTTATTGGTAGTTAATGCCTCGCCTAATTTTTCTGCCAAAGATGAAAAATGGATTCTAGAGCAAAGAAATAATTTTGATGTCAATATAGAAAACAAAAGTAAGGATTACGGTGAGGTAGCCATCCAGGGTCCCTTAGCCGAAAAAATGTTAAACCCCTTTTTTAAAGGAGATTTACCTCTATCGGATCTG
Organism: Candidatus Atribacteria bacterium; assembly: GCA_018402425.1. GTDB lineage: Bacteria > Atribacterota > Phoenicimicrobiia > Phoenicimicrobiales > Stramentimicrobiaceae > Oleincola > Oleincola secundus. The sequence goes on from JAGYIZ010000044.1 coordinate 4,261, forward strand.
AGAAGATTTAAGTTTATTTTTGGCAAGCTTTTTGATAAGGATGTTCTAATATCACGAACGGGATACACCGGAGAAGATGGGTTTGAAGTATATACTTTTCGTGCTTCTGATATTATCAATATTTGGAGTCAAGTATTAAAAGAAGGTGAGAATTTTGGTATTAAGCCATGTGGACTGGGTGCAAGAGATACTACCCGCTTTGAGGTCGCTTATTGGCTCTATGGCAATGACATCGATGAGAATATAAATCCTCTGGAGACAGGTCAGGGATGGACTGTTAAATTCGATAAAGCAGATTTTATTGGTAAAGAAAGTTTACAAACAATTAAAAAGAATGGCATAACCAGAAAATTAGTGGGGCTTTCTGTTCCTCAAGGAGGAATACCCAGGAATAAAATGGAAGTTTACAAAGATAACCAAAAAATAGGTTTTATCACCTCGGGAAACTATTGCCCTTCTTTAAAGAAAGTTTATGCTATGGCAATATTGGATTTACCTTATACTCAAATTGGAACACAGGTTGACATTATTATTAGAAATAGACCTGTTCATGCAGAAATTGTGTCTATGCCTTTCTTAGCACCAATTAACAGAAGATAAATATTTGCTTTTAATGTCTTTTCATCTCATAATAAAAAATAAGATAATAAATTTTGTAGAAAGGAGGTTATATATTTAATTTTTTGCAGGAGGTGATGAAATAGTTTCAATATCTTGTTTATATTTATAATTGGTTAATTTTATAAAATATTTTGCTCGATTTTTTATTAATAATGATTAATAATCAGAAATTAGGAGGTTGATTTATTATGACAGCAATTATGAATATTCTGACCATTATTGACGATTTTGTCTGGGGTCCACCAATGCTAATTATCCTGGCAGGTACAGGACTTTTCTTGACAATACGATTAGGTTTTCCCCAATTTAAACATTCCGGACACGGTTGGAAATTAATCTTTAGCGGCCTTACTAAAAAAGATAAAAGTGAGGATGAAGCGGGAGAAATTACCCCTTTCCAGGCCCTGACTACCACTCTTGCTGCTACCGTTGGAAATGGTAATATTGCCGGTGTTGCAACTGCTATTGCATCAGGCGGTCCTGGTGCTGTTTTATGGATGTGGGTTATTGCTCTTGTAGGAATGGCAACCAAGCTCACTGAAGCTACCTTGGGTGTGAAGTATCGAATTAAAGATAAAGATGGTGCAATGGCTGGCGGTTCTATGTATTTCATAGAAAAAGGTGCTGGACAAAAATGGCTGGGATGGATCTTCGCCCTATTTGGTGCCCTGGCTGCCTTTGGAATCGGAGATATGGTACAGACCAACTCCATGGCCTTGGTTGGTAATAGTGTTTTTGGTATCCCTCAAATAGTAACCGGTATTGTTCTTACTATATTGATTTGGCTAGTTGTCATCGGTGGAATTAAAAGAATTGGTGAGGTCACCGAGAAACTGGTTCCATTTATGGCCATTTTTTATATTATTGGTGCATTGATAATTATCATAAGCCGCATTGATATGCTGCCTTGGGCAATTGGTGAAATTTTTCGATCAGCCTTTAGCGGAAAAGCTGCATTCGGTGGATTTGCCGGAGCAACTGTTGCGCAGGCTATGCGATTTGGTGTAGCAAGAGGTATTTTTTCCAATGAAGCTGGTTTGGGAAGTGGTAGTATAGCTAATGCTGTTGCTAAAACCAAACACCCTGTTAGACAAGGTTCAATTGCTATGATTGATGTGATGATTGACACTTTAATCGTCTGTTCTATGACTGCTCTTGCTATTATCATGACTGACTCCCTTCAAACTGGATATACCAGTACACAGCTTACTGCCCATGCCTTTTCAACTGTTTTAGGTGGCATAGGAGGGCCAATTGTTGCACTTGGTTCCCTACTGTTTGGTTATTCTACAGTTATTGCTTGGGCCTATTATGGCCAACAATGTACTCGTTTTATAATGGGTCCCGCCTTTGTAAAAGGCTATCTCTGGATATTTGTTATTCTTGCCTTCCTCGGCTCTGTTGTTGAAGTTCCTTTCGTATGGTTGCTTACAGATGCCTTAAATGGTGCTATGGCTATCCCTAATTTAATTGGGCTATTACTTTTAAGCGGAGTTATGGCAGAACAGGTAAAAGAATATTTTTCTAATCCTGAAATGTTAAAAGTTTAATTTTTCTTATTTTATGAATGAGGGATCATCTTTTATTTGTTCCCTCATTCATTCTTCTATAAGGAGGAGTTTGTTTAAAATGATTATAGGTGTACCTAAAGAGATAAAAAATAATGAAAACCGGGTCGCTATTACACCAGCTGGCGTTAAAACATTTACCAAAGCAGGACATCAGGTATTTGTTCAAAAGTCAGCCGGCTCAGGAAGCGGAATATCAGACCAGGAATACAGTGCTGCCGGTGCCTCTATTCAGGACAATCCTGAAGAAATATTTCAAAAAGCAGAAATGATTATGAAAGTCAAAGAACCGATGCCTGTTGAGTATCCAATGATCAAGCCCGAACAAATAGTATTTACCTATTTCCATTTCGCTGCCTCCCTGGAATTAACCGAAGGCATGATGGAAAGGCGCTCTATTTGTATTGCTTATGAAACGGTAGAAACCGAAGACAAAGGATTACCCTTACTAAATCCGATGAGTGAAGTTGCCGGAAAAATGGCTGGTCATATCGCAGCCTATTACTTGGCCCTTCCCTATGGAGGACGTGGTATTTTAATGGGTGGTGTGCCCGGTGTGAAACCAGCTAAAGTAGTTGTTGTCGGTGGAGGAACAGTTGGTACCAATGCTGCTAAAGTCACTGCTGGTATCGGTGCCAATGTTACTATTTTAGATATCAATCTTAATCGTTTAAAATACCTTGATGATATCATGCCTAAGAATGTTAATTTCCTCGTTTCTAATCAACATAATATTGAGCAAGAAATCAAAGACACCGATGTCTTGATCGGCGCAGCCCTGATACCCGGAGCTGCTGCTCCTAAGGTAGTTACTGAAGACATGGTAAAGATGATGCCAGAAAATTCAGTCATTGTTGATGTTGCTATTGACCAGGGTGGTTGTATTGAAACGAGTAAACCAACTTCTCACAGTGAGCCAACCTATAAAATTCATGGGGTGTTACACTATTGTGTAACCAATATGCCGGGCGCCTTTGCCAGAACTTCTACCTTTGCCCTAACCAATACTGCTACCATATGCTATGGAAATTGCTAATAAGGGACATCAAAGCACTCATCAACAATCCTGCTATTGCCAGAGGACTTAATATCTTGGATGGAAAAATAACCTACAAACCGGTAGCAGATGCTTTTTGGCTTTACCTATTATCCAATCGATGAACTGTATAAATGACATTTCTTATTTTAATAAATAAAAAGACCCTTTTCTTTTGTAGTAAGGGTCTTTTTGTGAAACAATAAGCTTTTACAAATATAGTTATATTTTTTTCTAATTAATACATTCCGCCTGGCATTCCGCCTGGCATTCCGCCTCCAGCGGGCATAGCTGGTGTTTCTTTCTTTTCTTCCGGCTTATCAGTAATTAAACATTCAGTAGTAAGTACCATTCCGGCAATGCTGGCAGCGTTCTGCAAGGCTGAACGAGTGACTTTTGTCGGGTCAACAATTCCCTTTTTGACCATGTCTACGAAGTCACCAGCGGTAACATCAAAACCAATCCCTTTTTCTTTCCCTTTTAATTTTTCTACAATGACGGATCCTTCGAAACCGGCATTTTTAGCAATTTGCTTGGTAGGTTCTATTAATGCCTTTCTTATGATGTTAACACCAACCTGTTCATCACCTTCCAATTTGTAATTATCTAAAGCCGGGATTATGTTTATTAGTACTGTACCACCACCGGAAACAATGCCTTCTTCAACTGCTGCTTTAGTGGCAGAAAGAGCATCTTCGACTCTATGTTTCTTTTCTTTTAGTTCAGTTTCCGTAGCTGCTCCTACATTAATTACTGCAACACCACCGACTAACTTACCCAATCTTTCCTGTAGTTTTTCTTTGTCATAATCAGAAGTACTCTCTTCTATTTGTGTCCTGAGTTGGGCTTCTCTCTTTTTAATTTCTTCAACATTGCCTTTACCGCCTACAATGATGGTTTCTTCTTTTGTTGCTTTTACCTGATGGGCTGTTCCCAGCATAGCTACATCGGCATTTTCTAACTTCAAGCCAACTTCTTCTGAGATAACCTGGCCTCCGGTTACTGCAGCAATGTCAGCCAGCATTTCTTTCCTTCTATCACCAAATCCAGGTGCTTTAACTGCAACACAATTTAAAGTACCTCTAATTTTATTTACGACTAAAGTTGCTAACGCTTCTCCTTCTATATCTTCTGCGATAATAAATAATGGTTTACCCATTTGGGCTACTTTCTCTAAAATCGGTAGCAAGCCTTTCATATTACTTATCTTACTATCTGTTATCAAAATCAAGGGATCATCCAACAATGCTTCCATTCTTTCGGCATCTGTGACCATGTATGGAGATATATATCCTTTGTCAAATTGCATTCCTTCAACTACATCCAGAGTGGTACCCATTGTTTTGGATTCTTCTACAGTAATAACACCATCTTTCCCTACTTTTTCCATAGCATCTGCGATAATATTACCAATTTCTCGGTCAGCTGCAGAAATAGAAGCAACGTTTGCAATAGATTCCTTGTCTTTAATTTCAATACTTAATTTTTTTATTTCTTCAACTGCTTTTTCAACAGCCTTTTGAATTCCTTTTCTTAAAACCATTGGATTTGCACCAGCTGCAACATTTCTTAAACCCTCATGAAGTATTTCTTGAGCTAATACAGTGGCAGTTGTTGTACCATCGCCGGCAATATCGTTTGTTTTAGTCGCAACTTCTTTAACAAATTGAGCACCCATATTTTCAAACGGATCTTCTACCTCAATTTCTCTGGCAATGGTTACCCCATCATTTGTTATGGTAGGAGAACCATATTTCTTTTCCAATACTACATTTCTACCTTTTGGTCCTAAGGTAATTTTAACACTATCAGCTAACTTATCAGCACCCTTTTTTAGAGCGTTTCTGGCATTTTCATTAAACAAAAATTGTTTTGCCATTATTTTCTTTCCTCCCTAATCATTAAAATTGCTTTTTAAAATAATAATATATCAATTTTCTACTTCATAATAGCAAGAATATCTTTTTCACTTAGAAGAAGATAATCTTCATCATCCTCATCTTTTAAATCAGTTCCGGAATATTTTGCATAAACTACCTTATCACCTTTTTTAAACTGCATTGGAAAAGTCTTACCATCGTCGTTAGTCCTTCCTGGGCCAACTGCTAGTACTTCACCGACCTGGGGTTTTTCTTTAGATACCGTATCCGGTAATACGATACCACCTTTAGTTTTTTCCTCTTCCACAATTGGCTTTACCAATATTCGATCACCTAAAGGTTTGATTTTATTAATTTCCATATCTGATCCTCCTTTAATGATATTTTTACATAATTTAGCACTCTCATGATGAGAGTGCTAAAATTACCTTTACTATATTATATAATGTAATATTATTTTGCAAACACTGTTTAAGGCTATATAGGGGTATTTTGCTTTAAAATAACTTGTTACAAGGACATATATCTATATATGTCCTATTTTAACTATTATTTCTCATTATTTATCCTGTGAATACATCTAAGTCAAAAGAATCACTAAAACCTTTTGATAATTTATAATATCCTACGACACCAATCATTGCTGCATTATCTGTACACAATTCTTTTGAAGGAAAATAAACCATTATATTATTTAATTTACCTGTTTCTAACATTGTTTTCCTTAAACATTCGTTTGCCGCAACACCTCCACCTATAACAATATTTTTTATATTATATTTATTAGCAGCAGATAATGTCTTGTGTATTAATGTATCAATTACCGCCTGTTGAAAAGAAGCGCAAATATTCTCTATTTGTAATTTTTCTTTGGTTTTTATCTTTTCCCTTACAAAATAAATCACAGCAGTCTTTAAGCCGCTAAAGCTAAAATCAAGATTAGATGTTTTTGTTAAAGGACGCGGAAAAATAATAGCATCTTTTTTACCATTTAAAGCAATTTTTTCAATAATTGGTCCACCTGGATATCCTAGATCTAAATATTTAGCTATTTTATCAAAAACTTCACCTGCAGCATCGTCTCTTGTTTTCCCAAGAACTTTATGTTGACCTATTTCTTCAACAAGTATTAGTGATGTGTGTCCTCCAGAAACAATTAAAGATATAAAAGGTGTTTCAATTTTCTTATTATCTAAAAAATTTGCATATATATGACCTTCAATATGATTGACACCAATCAAAGGTTTGTTTAGAGCGAACGCTATCGCCTTTGCAAAAGACAACCCAACCAATAAAGATCCTTTTAGACCAGGTCCATTCACAACAGCAATTGCATCAATATCTTCCAAGATAACCCCTGCTTTTTCTAGTGCTTCTTTGCAGGTAACGAGAATATATTTCATATGTTGCCTTGATGCAATTTCTGGAACAATTCCACCATATTCCTTATGAATTTCAATTTGTGAGGCAATAATATTGGAAAGTATTTGTTTTCCATTTTTTAGCTACAGATGCTTCATCACAAGATGTGTTTCAATAGCCAGATTATTTTTTCTTTTATTTTCATTTTCATTATATAACTCATTAATTAAAAATGTTATTCTGTTTTTCTTCTTTACTTCAGCAGCTGATTTTATATAAAAGGTGATAGATCAAATATATTATCATTTCTCTTTCTTTTTTAATATTTTCTTCTCTCCTATTAGTGCAATAATATAGCACCTGGACTTTGTTCTAACAATAAAATTGATATTGTTTGGATATTGATTAGTCTCATTATTTTCTATAATTTCTGTCAAGCCATATCCAAAAATAAAAACTGACTTATCAAGTTTAAATAATTTTTCCTTAATACCAAACCAATCCATACACTGATAATCTTCGATTCTAATTAAATTATCACTATTTTTTCTTTTTTTGTAAAAAGTAAAATAATATTCTCCTTTTCGTGCCTTAATAATCGGACATAAAATACCAGGTAGCTCTTTCCATCGTAGGGCATATGACTCCAAAGCATTTACTCCAGCAATAGGTATTGATAGAGAAAATGCCAGTCCTTTTGCAGTAGCAAGGCCAATTCTCAAACCAGTGAAAGAACCCGGTCCTATAGAAACAGCAATGCCTTCTAATTCATTCAGTCTAACTTCAGTAATCCTTAGTATATTCTTCAATGTTGGAATCATAATAGCAGAATGGGTAATCCCTTCTCTTTTCATCATAAAATCAAAGGACATAACCCCGTTTATTGTAATTGCTAAATTTAGAACATCGGTAGTTGTGTCAATTCCTAGTATTTTCAATATTATTAAATTCCTCCATTAATTTTTCATATCTTTTACCTATTGGTTGAAAAATAAGCTTTCTTATTAAATATTCTTCACCCATCCTAATTGCTATCAACAACATATTTTTCGGCAAATAATCTTTTATCTTTTTAGCCCATTCAATTAATGTTATACCATCCCCATAAAAATATTCCTCATATCCTAAATTTTCAATCTCTTCTGGACAATCAAGACGGTATAAATCGAAATGATAAATAGGTACCCTGCCGGAGTATTCCTTAATAATTGAAAAAGAAGGGCTTGATGCAAATTTTTTTATATTTAATCCATAAGTAATACCTTGAATGAAAGTTGTTTTTCCAGCTCCAAGATCCCCATTTAAAGCAATAAAATCAGCTTTTTTAAGAAGTTTGCCTAATCTTTCACCTAAATATTTTGTTTCACTCGGATTATTAGTTATATAAATATGCTTTCTGGATATTTTTGTCCCTTTATTGTCCATCGATATAATATTCACCTATCATATTTTTAACTTTCCAGGGTTTTTTATCCTTAATAAATAACTTTGCAACCCTTGATTTGTCAGTTAAATGAACTACTTCATCAACGATTGTATTCAATAATTCAGCGATATCCTCAACAGCAATTGTTTTTCCCATTTGTTTACCCCACAATACCACTTCATCTCCAATATTTGCTTTGGGTACATCAGTAATGTCAATCATCATCTGGTCCATACACACTCGGCCAATTACCGGTGCCTCAAATCCGCTTATTAACACCTTTCCACGGTTAGAAAGTAACCTAGAATATCCATCAGCATATCCTACCGGCAAAGTTGCAATTAATGTACTCCTTTTAGTCTTATAAGTCCGTCCATATCCAATAAATTTATTAGATTCTAACTTTTTAATAAAAGCAATACGACTTTTAAAAGATAATGCCGGGTACAATTGAATATTTTTACTAACCTCATTAGAAGGATATAATCCATATATAATGCAACCCGGCCTAATTATATCGAGCCACATATTTGGTAAATCAAGAATAGTACCACTATTGGCAACATGAAAAAAAGGAATATTTATATTGTTTCTTTTTATTTGATCCATTACGTTTCTAAAAATTTTGAATTGATCATTAGTATACTCTTTATTATCTTCATCAGCTGTTGAAAAATGTGTATATATCCCTTGCACATCAATATTATCCATAGTTTTTATTTTTTTTAAAGAATATAATGCTACCTCAGGCATTATGCCAAGTCGACCCATTCCTGTTTCTATTTTTAAATGAACCTTTAGTTTTTTTCTATATCTTGATGCTATTTCATCGAATTTTTTAGCCGTCTCAATATTACTTATCGTTGGCATGACATTATAATCTAAATATAAGCTTAATTGTTCTTTTAAAGAAACGCTTAATACCAATATAGGTGCATTGATGCTATTTTTTCTTAAGACAATTGCTTCTTCGATTCTCGCTACAGCAAGTTGTTCCACACCTTGTTCAATTAATGTTTTTGAAACTTCTACTGAATCATGTCCATAAGCATTTCCTTTTACCACTCCCATGATTTGAGCTTGCTTGTCTATACAATTTTTAATGTTCTTGATGTTTTGCTTCACTGAATCCAGATTTATTTCAATCCATGTTGAACCTAATAACTTTCTCATGCCTGTCTCCTTTATAAGATAGTTAGTATATTAAAAGTCAAATAATTGTAATTTCTTTTTAAAATCAAATTTACTAATTTTTTCTGTATGCGATATTGACAAATGGGTACTATTGATTCCTTCTTGATTTTTTTTATTAAGCGGCCTGATAAATATATATATCTGGCTTAATAAATTGTTGTTTTTTACTTCAATTTTCCATTTTATAATACGAAACCTGTACCAATAGCTTTAACCTGTTTTTTGCGGCAAATAAGCCTGCATATGAATTAAAGTTGATTTCCTTTTTCTTCCTCACAATAACTTATTTCCTTTTTGTGTAAATTCTTTAGAAAGGGTACATCCCATTTAATGATTATTTTTTATTCTATTAATATTAACTAAATCAATGCCACAACCTATAATCATTTAATCATCTTTCACTATCTCTAAATTTAATATCTTATATCACTTATAATAGAAAAGATATCGTAATTAGTCATAACTAATTGTCTATGAATTCAGATTAGTCCATCATTACTTTAAATAATATTATATATGCCCTATAAATTATATATCTTCTGTATAAAGATAGGAAACTTATCAGCACTATTATTTATACTTATGTTATAGTATTTCACGTATTACACAATATTAATATAACTACCGTATATTTTTTTAGGTAATACTTAAGCAAAATGTCTTTTTATCTGAAAATTTATACGCATTCATTATTAATTCCATGTTCCCTTATTTTATGCATTATCCAACGTTTTGCATATTTAAAAATAAATAAACGGCTTTGAGGTATAATCAATAAAAACCCGATTAAATCAGTTATTAGTCCGGGTGTTATTAGAAAGATTCCACCAATTAGTACCAATAGTCCTTCTGTCAAACTGTCTGTCGGTATAATCCCACTATTGATTTTAGTTTTTATAGTGAACAAGAGATTAAATCCCTGGGTTTTTACTAAATAAGCCCCAACTATACCTGTAAAAATAACAATAGCAATTGTGAAAAAAACTCCAATCTTTTTCCCTACCTCTAATAGAATATAGAGTTCAATAATTGGTACCAATATAAAAAGAGCCATTAACTTACTTAAAATCATTTCTTTCCTTCATTTTTCTAAAAATATATAACTTTTATTTAATTCTAAATAAAGCATCATGTATGGGGTACAAAAAATTCTTGAAATATCTAATATTTCACTTATTCCAGTAATCTTAACGTAAGGCAATTTTTGACTCGATACACGATACTAGGTACTCGATACCATCTCATTCCACCGTTACACTTTTTGCCAAATTCCTGGGCTTATCGATATCTCTACCCAAAATATCGGCAATGTGATAAGCCAATAGCTGTAGAGGCACAACTGACAACAATGGATAAAATATTGTCTGAACATCAGGTATAAATATTGTTTCATTAACTATATCTTTAATTTGTTCATCACCCTCAGTAGCTATTGCTATAACTAAAGCATCTCTAGCGGTAACTTCTTTAATATTGTTGAGCATCTTAGCATAAACATGATCTTTTGGAGAAATAGCAACAACTGGAAAATTTTTATCAAGCAATGCTATTGGACCATGTTTCATTTCTCCTGCAGGATAAGCTTCAGCATGTATATAAGAGATTTCTTTTAATTTCAGCGCTCCTTCTAATGCAATTGGAAAATTAATATCTCTTCCTAAAAATAGAAAGTGCTTATATTTCGAAAATCTATGAGCTATCGTCTTTATTATATTATCTTTGCTATAAATCATTTCTATTTTCTGAGGTATTTTCATTAATTCCTTAACAATTTTCTTTTCATTTTGTTTAGAAAGAACTTTTTTATTTTTAGCTAAAAATATTGCTAATAAATATAATGAAACAAGCTGACCAATAAAGGCCTTAGTTGATGCTACCCCTATTTCCGGTCCTGCATTAATATACATTACCTGATCTGCTTCTCTGCTTATAGTGCTTCCTTTAACATTAACAATAGCTATTACCGAACAAAGCTTATTTTTACAGGAACGCATAGCA
>JAGYIZ010000045.1 GCA_018402425.1 Candidatus Atribacteria bacterium
TAGCAGACCTTTTTTCTTGCGATATTGATTGTAAATTTTTTCTAAGGCGTTTTTAATAAAATCTCCCTGTTCCCCGAGAGCTTCGACAATATCTGATGAGGTGATTTCGGAGTTGGGATACTGAGTATATTGATTGCTTTAAAATATTTCTTAAATTGATTGGTTTTTCTGTTTAGAGGTTCACTTTTAGAGTGAAATATGCGCACTTTTTATTTTAAAGTCTAATTGATAAGCATAATAATCGACCAATATTATATCCAGGCATTGTCTAAAATAACTTATTTTGGGGAATAAATAAATAAGTCGAATTAGAATATATTTAAGGAGTATAGTATGTTTAAAAAGGGAGAAATATCCCTTTTTCTGGTTATTTTAATCATCTTAGTCGGCAGCATTATTTATAACTATAGTCAAATCAGACAATTTAACAAACCTAAATTTTCTGAAGAGATATGCCAGAATCTACAAGTCTATATTTCCCAAATAAGCGAAAAACTTGAAAACTATTATAACGAGAATGGTCATTATCCTGATAATTTGCAACTATTTGGTATTTATGATGATGACCTTGACTATCAGGTCGAAGAGGATGCTTATCAGCTCAAATTAAACTGGGATAACTATCAGATTTCCTATCAATCTCAATCTTGGGAGTCACCAGAAGATTTTATGAACGAAGAATGTATATATGTGATGGGGGAAAGAATTAAATAAGATGATATATTTAAAAAACGAGAAAGGATTTAGCCTGATCGAGTTAATGGTTGTTGTAGCAATTATCGGGATTCTTGCCAATTTAGCTTATCCTCAATATTACCGATTGATCAAAAAAGCAGATGCAGCCAGAGTGATCGGTGATTTGCACAGTATTCATATTGCTGTTTCTACCCATTATACTGCTGAAGGTGTTTATCCGGATGATTATTATCCAGGTGGTAAACCTAAAGAACTTGAGCCTTATCTATCTGAGAATTTTTCATTTGATCTAACACCAGAATTAGATGTCAAATATGATTGGGAAAATTGGAGTGGAAAAAATGGGAATCCGGTTTGGCCTCATACAGATACTATCTATGGTATATCGGTTGCTACTGAAGATATGGCTTTAATTAATACTATCCAGGGCATGTTAGGGGACTCTAATTTTCATTATACCTTGGGTCGTAATTATACTTATATTATTAAACCGGATTACGATTAAAAGTACCATTGGTTATTATTTTTTCTTCCTTTAATTCTTCTTCGATTACTTCATATCTTAAAAATTGAGTCCTTTTAGCTAATTCGATAGATTTCCCTCATATAATCTTAGTGCCAATTGAGACAGAATTATTAAATAGGCTGAACAAAGACCGGATTGATATTTCCTTGTATTCCAGATTAAACGGTTATGACCAAATATTGTTGAGTGAACTTATTGCATTCATCATTTGGAGCAACCTTTGGTTAGTTGAAAGATGTATCTATATTTACATAAAAAATACCAAGATCTGGTTGAGAGAGTTGCTGATTCCTTACGGAGCATGAAAAAAAGATGGAATATAAGAGAAGATTGTCAAAGAGGCTAGCATCCACCTAATGTAGAGTTATAATTAACAGAGAACAGGCAAATGAAGGATATTCCTGGCAGTTTTAACTGGAGAAAACTCAGTTCCTTTAGGTTTTTTTATTGTATTTACCATATGCCAACGATTAATTTTACTCGATACGTTATAGTTTTTTAAAAACTCAAATCCAGGCTGACCAGGATTGCCCGATTAATTTTTTTGATGATATTCTGATTTAAATGCCCGATTTTTTTTAGAATTCTATTTTTGTCGATAGTACGAATTTGGTCACACTGAACAATACTATCTAAATCCAATGCACTTTCATCCTTAGTAATCCACACATCAGTGGGGTATTCTCGGGAAATATCTTTCTGGCTGGTAACAATAGCCACAATAGTGGTAGAAGCATATTGGTTACCTATATCATTCTGAATTATTATACAGGGACGGGTTTTGCCGGCTTCGGAACCCATGACAGGGTTCAGGTTAACCAGGACAATATCTCCTTTTTTGATATTTTTACTCATTATAAGTTTTCCTGATCTGAACTTTCGAAATCATCACAGATGCATTTGTTTAAATTAGCTTTTTCCTTGTATCCCTCAACTAAGAGTTTTTTTACTTTATCCTGGCAGCCATGTTTTAGAAAAAGACAGGTCGCTGTCCTGACTAATTCACTGAAGCTCATGTTCATCTCCCGGCTAGCCTGTTTGGCTTCCTGAGCTAAATCCGGAGGAAAGTTAATTTTCTTGGAAATCATTTTTTCTTTGTTCATAGGGAACTCCTTTATTATGCTGAAATATTTTCGCACACTGTTTTTGGTTTATGGTTTTTAGATATTGTGTAAAAATCAACTCGTAAACTCTCCAAAAAGACACCTTATTATTTAGTTATTATAGAATTATCGTTTTCTTATATTCCCTCTCCCCTCGGAGGGAGATGGTTGGGGTGAGGGGGAGGAAATGAAATAAGAATATCGGTTATAAAATTTATTACTATTTGTCATTGCGAACATTATGACTTTTTATCGTTTCGTGGTAATCTTATATAAATATTGTAGGTTTTTAGATAATTGATTTATAAAATTGATTTTAATTTAATTTTACAAGTGTAAATTATATAATTGCTTCTAAAAAAGTTTCTTTTTTATCCAAGACTTCTTTTGGAGTATAACCCAGAGCTTCGATTGGCTCCAAAATATTGCCAGCTGCTAAGCCTAAAGTTTCTAATCTTTCTCTGACATTCATATTTTCAAAATCACTAGATATAACCACAAGATCAATATCACTACCTTCCCGAGCCTTGCCTTTGGCATAGGATCCGTAAAGTATAATCCTTTCAGGATGAATATTATATTTTTTCAATTCATTTTTATACTTTTCAATTATTTTTTCAATTTCTTTTGCTGTTTTAACCATTGATGAATCTCCTTAGTAATAGAAAGATATTTTTTAGCTATACCTTTTGGATAGGCATCCAAAGCCCTAGAAAAATCTTCAGGATATCTTGTAACGATGCTGGCATTATTAATTTTGGCTATAAAATCAAGATAATTTTTTGGTAATTCAATATTACATAATTTGACCAGATAAATCAGATTATGACTTTTTGGTGGAATATTTTGATTTATTTCGCAAACCAATGCTTTTAGTAATTTTTCTAGAGAAAGATGACACATAAAAATTACATAAATATACCTCCCGGTATTAAACATAAATTGAGCAGTTTCTAAATCATATTCGGCAGATTTAATAAAATTATTAGTGTCTTTTCTCATAAAGATATTTCTCTTTTGTTACTTTTATTTCTATATATAATAAAGATTAAAGTCTACACTATATTTCTATTATAGGTCTATAGGTCATTATAGCATAATTTTAGGGAAAATATCATAGGTCTTTTAAAGCCACCTGCTATTTGGGTGCGGTATTTTCTAGTTAAATGTATTTATATTATATTCTGAATCCAATACTTAATGTAGAAGATTGAATATTATTCTTTCCCATCTTTTCCTTCTCCCAATTCAAACAAGCTTAAATTTTTACCCGGTAAATCGTGGACAATTCTGTCCTTTCCGGCTTTTTTTGCCCGGTATTGCAATTGATCCAATCTATTGGTAAAACTGTTGGCTGTATCATCCTCTTTAAGTGAAGTCACACCAAAGCTGCAGGTAAGTCTACCGATTGATGCAAATTTATCATTTCTTATATAATCCTGGATACGGTAACTCAATTGAATTGCAGAGTCATGGCTAGTATTAGGAAGTAAAACAATAAATTCTTCTCCACCCCAGCGAAAGAGCAAATCGTTTTCTCTAATAATCGCCCTTACCAGTAGGCTGACTTTTTTCAAAACTTTGTCACCTTCCAGATGGCCATATTGGTCATTGATTTTCTTAAAATTGTCCAGGTCAAACATAATGCCTGATAAGGGAAACTGATATCTTTGGGCACGGGATATTTCTTTATCTATTTCTTCATCAAATTTCATTCGATTATAGGTATCAGTTAAGGAGTCAATGGTAGAAATCCTGCGTAATTCTTGAGTTGTCTGAAACTGTATTCTCTGCAAGCGGTTGAGTCTCCGGGTTGTGAAGGCACAAAAGGTAATAATAAGCATTGAAAAAACCAGTAATCCCCAGGAATAACTGGACATAGAAAATAAATTTCTTAGAAGCGCGATATAAAAGAAGCCAATAGTTGTCAACAGAGACATCAATACTCTAATAAAAAAGCGGTTGGGAATAATAAAAAAAATAGCTAGAATAATCACTATAAGACCCTGCTGGTGAATGACCACATCCGGATGTTCATAAAATAAGAGCAGGCCCCAGAAGAGAATTATTCCGATAAGCTCATAGATTGTAGAGAAAACATAGAGATAGCGGGGCATATACTGAATACGTATGAAATAAAGAATCGATAGAAGTAAAAAAAGTATTCTAATAAGAAAAATAACAGTTAGTCTTGTTGGGTCCTGAATAAGGAAATAGTCCGGAATGATGAATAATGAGAATATAAAACTAAATACCAACAAATTACGCCGGAAATGCTGAACAGTTTCCTCTATCATGTAGGAAAAAAACTCTCTTTCCAGTTTGGGAGCATTAAATTCACCGGTTATTGGGGATATTTTTTCACTATTCTGATTAAAAATTTCCATTATTTTCCTTCTTTTCCTGTTATCTGTTATCTTGTACATCTTCTTCTGTGTCTATATGAACAGTTGTCTCTACAGATAACTCTGAATTTATTATCTCTTCCAGTTTAGTAGCAATTTGATGAGCCTGTTCAAGTTTCATATTTCCGGGAAGAACAATATGGAAGGTAAGTTCACGATGATTACCATATCTGTGCAGATGAATATGATGTAATCGGACATTATAAGAAGTATTTTTATTCACAATATCATCAAGTCTTTTGAGAAAAGATTCCTCCGGTTTTTCACCGATGAGAGTACTTGTGGTATCTTTTAAAATATTAAAGGCAATTCTGGCAATTATAATAGAAATAATGATTCCCATTATTCCATCTATCCACCAGAAATAAGGATTGACAAAAATACCTACAATAATCATCAGGTTGGTAAGTGCATCGCTTCGATGATGCCACCCGTCAGCAATAAGAGAATCAGACTCTATTTTCTTACCATTGCGAATAGAAATCTGAGCCATCAGTTCTTTAATAAAAAGTGAAACTACAAAGATAATTAAAACTGTTTGGCTATAACGAACAGATTGTTGCTGAATTAACCTGGAAAAAGACTCTATTATAAAATTAAATGCTACCAGTGATAGGATAATGGCAATGATCAGGGAAGAAATCACTTCCATCCGGCCATGGCCGAAGGGATGTTCTTTATCCGGTTGCTTGGCAGCCATTTTAATTCCTACCAGTACCACGATTGAAGTTAGGGAATCACTCAGGGTGTGCCAGGCATCTGCCAGAATTGCCACAGAGGAAACTTGTAAAGCTATCCAGAATTTAAGGGCTGCTAAAAGTATATTACCTGTTAACGATATAGTAGTAACCATTATTCCCCTGGTTGTGCGTTGATTGAGCTGTTTCTGCAATGTTTCTGGTTTCATTTGGTTTGAAATTCCTCCAGTACTATAAATGAAGATTAATCATCATTGTATTGACTCTTATCTAAAAATGCAAAAAATTATTTATTTTTCTATCTCTACGGGTATATTTACATGAAGCAACAATCCTCTACCAGGAAACACTTTTAATATTTTTTCCTTAATATATTTACCTGGCAGATTTGAAATATTTTTCTCCCGGATAATATTTTGCATGCTATTTCTTAATTTCCCCAGATGATACCAGAGACGATGATAAGTAGCATCCTCATCATCTGGCCATAAAGTATTGATGATATAATCATAAGAAATCATCTTGCCCTGATTTTTTGCCAGAAGGAAAATAAGTTGAAAATTTATTCGGCTTACTGCTATTGTTTCCTGTAAAAAGAAAATTCTATCCGGTCTATCTTGATTAAACCTAAGTACAGGTCTGGATTCTTCTGGTTTATTGCCAGCTAGTCCTATTAAGTTATTTTTAGCTTTCTCTTTATTATTACTCAAAAGAATCTCTGTTTTATCTGACTTATCTGGTCGAAGGCGTTTTTTGATTTCCTGAATCAATCGCTTGGGAAGAAGTTGACTTAATTGCTTTTCATCCAATTCTTCTAAACATTGTTTATTATTATATCCTTCCTGGACCATTTTTTGAATATAAGTTCTGGTTAAATCAGGAATTTGCAGCCTTGACAGAGCAAGACCATCATTTTCAATTCCGGTTATTAGTCTTTCCGAGAGTTGGTTAATCTTGTCCAGGTCCGCTACTCTATATTCTCTCCAGCCTATCTTACCTGCTATGGCTGCCAGGGTATCCACCAGCCAGGAAAATCCTTCTCCTATTTTTTGAATAGATCCGTTCAATATACCGTACTCTTCTTCAATCTCTCTTAATTCCCTGCCACTAATCCAGTCAAACATCAGCAGGGTCTTTTTAATTGCCAGATTTTTTTTCAGGTCGTTTTTTCGATTTATATTTGTTCCATGAGTTTCACGATTTGAATATGTATCGAGACTAAGTTGAAAGATAGTTTTATTATCTTCTCCCAGTTCAAAAACCAGGCTTAACATTCGCATACGCAGGTATTCCTTCCATTTGTTTGATAAGGATTTTTTGTTCTTTAATTTCCTGTTTCCGGGTGAAGGAATAAAGAAATTTTCTCCGTCACTGCTGTTGGCAATCAAAAAAAGGATTTCCAGCTCACTGATATCGTTTTTATGACAACCATTTAGCCATTTTTGGAAATGAAGATAGGTATTAAAGCAAATACCTCGTGAAACTATTAATGAGCCCATATCAGAAATATGGTAAGAATTGTCACTATCATGCTGAATAAGTTTTTCTTTTTCTAATTGTTCTAAAATTTCTGTTTTGTTTATTTTCTGATAAAATTTATGTTGCCAGAATTGTCTTTCTGTTCTTCCTATTTTTTGTTGATTGATAGCATTAATATCATCGCTAGAATGATTACTCTGAGCAATCATATGCAGAAAAAAAGTCAATATATCATATTCGACTTTAATCAGTCTTTCCTGGGAAATTGAGGAACGAGCAGGTAAGATATTAGAAACAGTAGCAATAGCTTTCTGGTCTATATCATCTATCCCACATTTATCAAGACAATTCTCTCGAGTGTGTAAAGATTTTTCCTGAATAGCCGGATAAAAATATTGTGATATTGGATTTACTGTCTGTGCAGGATGGTCAAAATATAATTTCTGATATGCAGTCAGCTCGATAAGCGAAGGAGCTAAAAAAATAATTCTGCCAAAATTATTTTGTTGACTGAGTCTGCCGGCCCTACCTCCCATATTTTCAACTTCAGAAATAGTCAAAGCCCTTTTGTGGTAGGTTGTTGAAAAAGATTCATTGTTATTTTCGGAGATAACCTTCTGTCCGGTTAGAATCACATTATTAACCGGTAGGTTAATTCCCATAGAGAGAGTATCGGTGGCACAAATTATTTTAATTTCTCTGCTGCGAACCGCTTCTTCAATAAGACGACGTTCCTGTCTGGAAAGATCAGCGCAATGATAGGCAATACTATTTTGCAAAAGAAATAGCAACTCTTCCCGTGAGGTGGAATCCTCTATGGTGCAAAGTTTATTAATAGCTGTTTGAGCAGGAGGTAAATTAAATTGATTGGCTAACCAGTTGCTCCATAACCTGGCTTCCCTCCTGGTAGGAAAGAAGATAAGGCTGGATTCATTTTTCTTAATCAGGTAATTCAGAGTGGCTTTTAAATAGCTGGCTAAATTACATTCCTGGACATCATCTTCCGGGAAAAAGATTTCCTTCCCTCTTATTCTGCTATTATGCTCTATATATTTAAAAATACCGTTACGAACAATCCCCTTGCGTAGCTCTACCGGTCTCTGGGCAGAAAAAAGGACCGAAGCATTTAGCCATACTGCTAGATAATGTACATTTTCTGTCAATGCAGAGAGGGCAATAATACGGATATCGGGGTGTTTGACTCTAAGGTAGTTAAAACTATTTTCCAGACGAGGACCACGTTGTGAGTCATTAATTAATTGGATTTCGTCCGCAACAAGCAGGGAAATATTCTCAAGAAATTGCGGATATTGCAATTGCAGGTAATAAAATTTTTCATAAACAATAACTGCAATATGGAAATTGCCGTTAATAATATCCTGGTCATCATAGCGATGGTCGCTGGAAGATAACTTAACTTTTAATCCTATTTGCTGATATAGATTAAGGAAGTGTTTGTATTTTTCTTCAGCCAGAATACGTAGTGGAACCAGAAAAATAACCTTTTTGCGCAAGCTGATTTCCTGCATGGCAGCCATTTCGCCTACCAGTGTTTTGCCTGAAGAACTGGGAGAAATAACCAGGAGAGCACCGGCTATATCCTGGTATTGAGCATAAGATGTCCGGGCATGATTATATTGAAGAAGGTTAAACTGACGTACTGCCTTTTCCTGAACAGGCAACAGGGTGTCAGAGTAATGCTTTTTCCAGATTTTGATAATATAGGTGGGAATACCAAAGTATTCCAGTTGTTCCATTTTTATTTTTTCTTTCAATTGTTGACCTCAAGTATGATTAGTGTGATTTCATGGCCTATCTAAAAATATCCAGGATATGAAAATTTATTAGTTACACTTTGACATATTTATTAAATATTAAATAGCAAACATATGTTCACCTATTTATCATAAACAATTTGGGTAAAAAAATCAAAAATATTTTCCGCATTTTTTTGCTTGAAAAGTATTGACAACATATTTTTTCATGTTACAATATTAGAAGTTTGAAAATTGAAAAAAGCAAACCAACCAACCAACCAACAAATAACTTTTTCATTTTTAGACCTCCTAACTAAAAGAATAAGCCACCCCAAAAGGGTGGCTTATTCTTTTATCATTAAAAATCTTCTTTTCTAATTTTTTAGATTAGCAATCATATCATTCATTTTTTTCTTTCTATTTTATTGATAACCATAAAAATATTTAAGAATATTTTTTTAAACAATACCAGGTGCTAAGGACTATTTTATCAAATACAGGATATAGCTTTAAATTGAAAATATTTTTATACGTCATAAAATTATAAAATATATAGAGATAAATATTAGAAAGGCTAAATATAATATAATTAACAATATATATAATTATAGTATTCAACTCCATAATGGTAAAGTCATCAAAAAAAGAGATAAACAACAATATTGGTCTTTAATATAATATTATGATGCGTATTATGCCCCTCATCAACTTGACAAAATGTTTATAGTACTATATATTAGATATGTTAATAATTATAGATATTTTAATAGGAAATATATTTTATTTATAGTCAAATAAACAAACTTGTCCTAATTTTTAATATCAATTGATTCAGATATATTTCCATAATATTAGGAAGGAGCTTCAAATGGACACCACTGTTATTGCTGATCAAAAAAGCAAAGATGAATTTGAGAATTATAAAAAACAGTCGAAATGGAAAGATTATCACTGGCAGCTAAAACATAGTATTAAAGATATCAATACATTTGAAAAGCTGACCGGAATAAAATTTAAAAATAGGGAGAAAGATTTACTGGAAAAGGTGACAGCAAAGTTCCCCCTTTCAATCACACCTTACTATCTGTCTCTTATTGACGTAGAAAATTATCAGTATGATCCTATTTTTCTGCAGTCATTTCCCAGGGGTGAGGAAATGACTAAAACTAGCTGTGATATGGCAGATCCCCTGGATGAAGATAAAGATAGTCCGGTTCCCAATATTACCCATCGTTATCCTGACAGGGTACTATTTTTAGTCAGTAATACCTGTTCTATGTATTGCCGACATTGTACCAGGAAGAGAAGAGTTGGGGATGTTGATTCTATCCCGACCAGGGAAGAAATAAAAGTCGGACTTGAATATATTAAGAATAATAGTCAAATTCGTGATGTCTTATTATCCGGTGGAGACCCTCTGATGCTGTCTGATGATTATCTGGATTGGATATTATCAGAATTAAAGAAAATACCCCATGTTGAAGTTATCAGGATAGGAACTAGGGTTCCTGCAGTATTGCCTTTCCGGATTACCCGGGAGCTGGTTGATATGTTGAAAAAACATCACCCAATCTGGTTAAATACTCATTTTAATCATCCCAGAGAGATTACCAAGGATTCCCGCGAAGCTTTGCGAAAATTAGCTGATGCCGGCATTCCACTGGGCAACCAATCTGTATTACTGGCAAGGGTTAATGATTGCCCGCGAATTATGAAAAGGTTAGTACATAAATTAGTTCAAAACCGGGTTAGGCCTTATTATTTGTATCAATGTGATTTATCAGAAGGACTTTCTCATTTCAGGACACCAGTGGGTAAAGGCATGGAAATAATCGAATCGTTAATTGGGCATACCAGTGGATTTGCAGTTCCCCATTATGTAATTGATGCACCGGGTGGGGGCGGAAAAATTCCAATTATGCCGAACTATGTTATTTCCTGGTCTACTCACAAGGTAATATTAAGAAATTATGAGGGAGTCATTACGACTTATCGGGAACCTGACCACTATAAAACAATATTTTGTGATAATGATTGTGAAAGTTGCAACTTGCAGCTGAACCTGAATGGGGATTCTGATGAATACAAGGCAATCGGTATAGAAAAATTACTATCAGATTATGATAAGACTATCTCACTGGTTCCGGATGAAAATGACCGCATGGAACGTCGTGAAGAATAAATAAATTAGCATATGAATAAAAAAAGAATAAATCTAAACAATAAAATTAGTAATGTTTTGATAGTAGGTAGCTGGGCTAAGGAACAGATTACTATTGAAAACATCAAGAGAAATAAACAGATAAAGGTTTATGCTTATCTTGATACCAAAAATCCCGGCATATTGTCCCTGGTAGACGGATATCGGATAGGCAATTTGAAAGATATTGAAAACATCAAAGATTTCTGTGAAAAGGAAAGCATTGATTTGGTTCTGATTACTACAGCCAGCCCGCTACAAGCCGGTCTTGTTGATTTACTGGAAGAATCAGACCTATATGTTTTTGGGCCTCGGCAATCCTGTGCCCGGTTGGAATCGGATAAAGCTTTTGCCCGTGAACTGGTGCATGAAATTGCTCCTGAAGTGATTCCAAAGTACAGCGTATTCAAAAATACCGAGCAGGCGATTGACTATGCGGAGGAATTGAACTGGCAGGTTGCAGTTAAACCTATCGGGTTAACTGATGGTTTGGGTGTTAAGGTATATGGAGATCAATTAAAGAATGCAAATGAAATAAAGAATTATATTAGCCAAATTTATGAAAATCAGATAAGTGGTCATTCTCAAATCATCATTGAAGAAAAACTGCAGGGTGAAGAATTTACTGTACAAGCACTGGTATATGGAGAACATTTGATATCCACACCAGCTGTACAGGATTTTAAAAAATTATTACCCGGAGACAGGGGACCTAATACTGCCAGTATGGGTTCTTATTCGGGGACCGGTCATTTGCTTCCCTTTATGCAGGAGGAAGATTATCAAAAAGCAGTGGATGTGATGAAAAAGACGGTAATTGCCCTTCAGAGAGAAACCGGCTATTTTGTATCGGGTTTTCTATACGGTCAATTTATGCTAACAGCTCAGGGAATAAAGTTAATCGAATATAATTTCCGTCCGGGAGACCCGGAATGGATGAATACATTAAGAACATTGAAGAACAATCTTGTTGAGGTAATTATTGATTTGTTTAACGAGAAAGAGCAGGAATTGCAGTTTACCCCTCATACTACTTTATGTAAATATATCGTACCGCCGGATTATCCCAGGATGGCAAATCAGTTTTTAAATGTTAAAATCGACAAAAATATATTAGAAAATAATAAAACAGATATTTATTATAGCAGTGGATTGGATAGCTTTGCTCAATTAAGAGTAGGTGACGAACGGGGGATTGCCCTTCTAACAGATTCGCCATCCCTTGAACAGTCAGATGAGCAGATAGAAAAGGCAATGACCGGGATAACAGGGGACTTCTACTATCGCCAGGATATTGGAAATCCCGGTATAGTCAAGAGAAAAGTTCGAAAATGCCAGGCCTGGAGAGAGGGAATTACAATCAGAGAAGCTAAAGAAGATGAATTTTTACAAGTGTATGACCTGATATCCCAATCCCCGCCATTGGAAAAATATTTCCAGCACTTCTATCGGATTATGTTAAGGTATTTTTCTTCTACCTGTCTGGTTGCAGAATATCAGAAAAAATTAGTTGGCTGGCAGATGGGATTTATTTCCCAGAATGACCATAATACCTATTTTCTGTGGCAGATTGGTATTCATCCTGATTTGCAGGGCAGAGGTTTGGGAGGATTATTGTTGGAGGCAACCGAGAAAAAAGCGTATGAGTCAAGTTGCAGCAGGATTGAGGTTACTGTTGATCCGGAAAATCTAGCCTCCGAAAAATTGTTCCTGAAAAATGGTTATTTCAATGTTAGCCAAAGAATTGGAAATACTATTATTGTAAATCAAAGAGAAGCTGTCCGGGATTACTACAGTCCGGGAAGGCATTTTATGGTTTATGAAAAACGAATAAAATAATTAATTTAAAAAATATAAAGTAAAAGTTTAGGGAGGTTGATACTATCTTAGGCATTAAACAAGATACCCGGCAGGATGCCTGGTTGGAAGTGTTGGAAAATGTTAGAGAAAGATTGCAGGAAGATCAGGATTTTGAAAAAAGGATTGTGGAATTAAGAAAACAAGCCAGAGACAGAATCAAAAGACACATTAGTGGGAAAAAAGTTGTTGTTTCCTGGAGTGGTGGCAAGGATTCCATTGTTTTGGAACATATCTGCAGAGATTTAGGTTTAAAGAAAAATTTTTGGGTCAGGTGTAATCTGGAATATAAGCAGGTCATTGATTGGATTAGAGAAAATGCGCCGGAAGATCTGGAGATTGTCAATACCGGTCAGGACCTGGAATGGTTATCAAAAAATCAACATCTATTGTTTCCTCAGCATGCTGAGGTAGCCTCAGTCTGGTTTAAGCAAGTTCAGAATACCGGTCAACAATGGTTTTTTGAAGAAAACAATTTAGATATGATTCTGGTTGGCAGAAGAACGAAAGATGGTAATGACCCCGGTGAAGAGGGTATGGATATTGATGAGCATGATGTTGTACGCTATGCCCCCATCTATGACTGGCATCATGAAGATGTGCTAGCTTATATGGAGTATTTTGATATTGATTGGCCACCCTTCTATTTTTGGGCTAATGGTTTTCAGGTAGGAACCGGTCCCTGGGCTGCTCGGGAGTATACCGACTCAATTCAAAACGGCTGGCGGGAAGTATATGAAATTGAACCGAAAATTGTAGCAAGAGCTGCTTATTATATCGATTCCGCTGCAGAATTTTTAAATAAATAATAAATTTTATCCGGAGCTTTCAAGGTAATATTTTTACATTTTATGTCAGGGGACGGTTGTACTAGCTCATGGTTATTTTCGGGAATGAGCTGAGAATTGTTTCGTTTAGCGTTTTTCGCTAAAGATGTAATTATTGCCTGCATAAATGTATGAGATTGCTTCGTAGTTTCACTCCTCCATTAGAATTATATACATGAATTTATTAAAATAATTATCAAATAAACCAGGTACCAAATAAGAAGGCCGAACAAGTCTAAGGCGTCTCAACGGCATAACCTACATTGCGGTAAAGACCCAATCTTCTAGATTAATAAAGCTAAATAGTGTCATCATCGTCCATTAAGCGATTAGTAATGGAGTAAGCTTATATCATCATGATTTGGCACCGAAAAGGATTAATCATGAAAAAGAACTTCTATTTTATTTTAATCTAGCAGGAACTCTCCACATGTAAGGATTAGGATAAGAGCAGGTCTTTTTTGATTGTTTTTGTATAAGTTGTTAGTAAGTGCTAAAATATTAATGATTAGATAGATTGATGGTTTACAAAAAGTGTTTTAAATTTATATTTATAAGGTATATACTACCCTATTACAGATCTGAGGTGAGATCAATGCAACAGTTAAAAATAATTGTAGAAAAACATTCTGAGGGATATGTAGCTTATCCTTTAGGTTTAAAAGGTATAGTAGTCGGTGAGGGAAATACCTACGAAGAAGCACTTGCGGATGTAAAATCAGCGATTAAATTTCACATAGAAAGTTTTGGAAAAGAGGTATTCGATACAGATAAAATTAAGGAAACCTTTATTGCTGAAGTGGCATTATAATGAAATTCCCAAGAGACGCTTCTAAGAGAAAGATTATAAAAACGCTAGAAAAACTTGGATTCAAGATAGTTAGAATAGGATCCCATATCTCAATGATGAGAGAAAATCAAGATGGAACTAAAACTCCTTTAACTATGCCGAACCATGAGAAAATCAAAGGCTCAACACTTAGGGTTCTTTGTAGGCAATCTAGTATTAAGAGGGATGAATTTTTAGAATTATATAAAAAAGCGTGAGAAGAACGAACCAGGGGGCGGACCTTTAACACGGTTAATTAAGTTCAATAGAATGTGGGGGGGATGGTAACATTTATCCTTGTTCCATTTTTTTATCAGGTGGCATTGAATGATTTAAATATTATTTTTGCTTTTCTTGTTGAAAATCGGGGACAGGCCCCAAAAAATAGGGATCTGTCCCCTTTAGATGTTTGAGAATGATTCGGTTAGAAACAAGGTCTGCCTCTGCAGGATATTACATAGTTTCTGTCTATATTTTTTTATCTCAAATATATCTTCTTTGAGTCTTTTTCCAAAAACAAAAAACTAAAAACCAAAAACTATCCGGCTTCCATTTAATGCTCGCATAATTGCATGAGATTACTTCGTCACTGCTCTCCTCGCAAATCAGTCAATATAGATTTGTCAATTATAGGTTAGTCAAGTCAGCAGGCAAAGCCTAATAGGTTAATATGAGTAACTATCACCGGCAATACCAGTTCAATTAAATATTAACAAAATAGTGATGATTTACAAAAGAATTTTTTATTTAGCTTTTTATATATGATAAAATAAA
>JAGYIZ010000046.1 GCA_018402425.1 Candidatus Atribacteria bacterium
GTGTAGTGTATATGCAAAAAATAAAAAAAATAATTGAATAACCCTGAAAAAAGGAGAAAGATAATGGGAAAAAATATGGAAGCAGATGTACTAATCATTGGTGGCGGAGTTGCCGGTACTGCTATTGCTAGAGAATTATCCAAATACAACCTAAAGACAATTTTAGTAGAAAAAGGATATGCCTTAGCGAATGGACAAACAAAGTTATCCACTGCAAGTATTTATACTGGCCTGGTTATGATTGGTTCATTAATTGCAAAAAGTGTTTTGTTGAAACCTGGTGAACCTTTGTACGACCCAAACGGCTTTAAGATGGACTGGTGTGAAATGGGGTTTAAAGAGTGGCCAAAAATTTTTGAAGAATTGGATGTGAAGTATGTTCGTTTGCCAACATTGGTATTTGCTCGCAATAAAAAAGAATTGGAAGATTTAGACTATTATGAAAAAGTAGCTCATCAAATGGGAGGCGAATACGAGAATTGCTATAGAAAAGTTGAGGGCGATGAACTATTTGAACTTGAGCCAAATTTGACCAAAGATGCAATAAAAGGTTTGTATGACGAAAACCACCTGATTGATGCCTTTCCTCCCGAATTAGTTACTGCCTTAGCTGAAAATGCTAAGCAGAATGGAGTAGATGTTATATTGGATACTGAAGTAACGAACATAAGTCAACAAAACGCTCATCATATTGTTGAAACAAAACAGGGTAATATCGAGACTAATTATATTATCAATTGTGCGGGTGGTAATGCAGATAAAATTGCCCAGATGGGTGGTGGGTGTGATTTTAAATTTAATTTAAAAACCAGTACTCTAATGATTTACGATAGAAATAAAACACATTTGATTAATGGAATGGTTAGACCTCCCTGCGAGCCAGGCTTTCTTGCTTTTGTAAAACCAAATGCTCATGGTAATATAATGGGAACATACGGACATTATGGTACAGTTGAACATCCAGAAGACACAGAAATCATTCTTGAACAAGGCATCAAAGGTGCTGAAGGAGTTAATGGTTTTATTCCAAGTTTAAGTAGAAAAGACGTGGTTAACTTATGGCGAGGAGTTAGATGTTTTAGTAATAAAGAACCGGATGATTATCTTGTTGAATTTTCTCCCTTTAATAAAAAGATGATTAATATTGTGTTGAGGGCTCCCGGTATTGCAGGGTCACTAGGTTTATCAAGACATATTCCAAAAATGCTTTCAGAGGCAGGGTTGAAATTAGAAAAGAAGAGTGATTTTAATCCCCGAAGAAAAGCTATTCCCAGATTTCGTGATTTATCAGATGATGAACGAAATGAACTAATTAAAAAGGACCCACGATACGGTCATGTTATATGTCGTTGTGAAACTGTCACAGAAGGTGAAATAGTAGAGGCAATCAAAAGAGGAGCAATATCAGAACAAGGTGTCAAGTTTAGGACAAGAGCAGGCATGGGCCGTTGTAAGAGGGGTTTTTGTGGTCCACGAGTTATAGAAATTTTGGCAAGGGAATTAAACATTCCAGTAACGGAAGTTGTTAAAAGAGGCTATAATTCTGTTCTGATTCCTTATAAAGCAAAAGAAATATTATTAGAGAAAGAAGAGGCTTTGGTAAGATGACTGTAGAAGATAAAAATATTGATATTTTAATCATTGGTGCAGGGCCTGCCGGATTAGCAGCTGCCATTAGGGCGAAAGAAGAAGGCGTTTCCAATGTGACAATTATTGAAAGGGATAAAATACTTGGTGGATTATTGCATCAGTGTATACATAACGGTTTTGGATTGTGGTATTTTGGTAAGGATATGAGTGGACCGGAATATGCAAACAGATTTATTAATATGGTAAAAGATTTGGGAATCAATATCTTACTTGATAGCATGGTTTTAAATATTACTCCTGATAAAAAAGTAACTTTTTGCAATAAAAATGGTGTACAAACATTAGAACCAAAAGCAATTATCCTGACCATGGGTTGTAGGGAGAGATCAAGGGAAAGTATTATGGTATCCGGAAATAGGCCGGCAGGCGTATTTACAGCAGGAACTGCCCAGAGATTTGTCAATGTGGAAGGTTATATTCCAGGCAAAGAAGTAGTAATTTTAGGTTCAGGAGATATAGGCATGATTATGGCCCGCCGCCTGACCCTGGAAGGTCTGGACGTGAAAGCCGTAGTAGAAGTTTTACCTTTTGTAGGGGGGTTAATCAGGAATGAAGTACAATGCCTCCATGATTTTGATATAGATATATTATTAAAACACACTGTTTCTTGGATACATGGTAAAGAAAGAGTTGAAGGTGTAACTATTTCTGAAGTGGATAACAAAATGATACCGATTGCCGGAACCGAAAAAGATGTCAAGTGTGATACTCTTATTTTATCAGTTGGTCTTGTTCCGGAAAATGAATTATCAACGATGGCAGGGGTGAAATTAGATCCCATTACCGGAGGTCCTGTCGTTGATGAATATAGAATGACAAATATTCCGGGTATTTTTGCCGGAGGAAATGTAGTACAGGTGCATGATTTAGTAGACAATGTATCCTGGGAATCTGAAATTGCCGGTTTTAATGCAGCACGGTATGCCAAGGGAGAAATGTTTAAGGAAGGGAAAATTAGATTAATTCCAGGAAATAATATAAGATATGTTGTACCCCAGGTAATATCAGGTGAAGAAGATGTAACGGTGTATATGAGGGTAAGAGAACCAAAAGAGATGGTGAGGGTAAAGATTGGAGATGTTGTTAGAAAGGCAGAAAGAATAGTTAAGCCCAGTTCGATGTTAAAGTATGATCTTTCCCACGAGAAACATCTAAGTAAATTGACTGAAGGTACAAAAGAAATAACGATTAGTTGTAGTGAGAAAGGAAAATAAAATGCCCAAAAAAGTGAATGTTATATGTACAAATTGTCCTATGGGTTGTGGAATAACCTTAACCGTCGACGAAAAAAGTGATGAAGTCATCAATATTGAAGGAAATAAATGTAAACAGGGGAAGGAATATGCTTTAGCTGAATATAAAAATCCCGTTCGCGTCCTTACAGCTACAGTAAGAACAAATAGTTTAGAAAATCCATTGTTACCAGTGAGGACAGATAAGCCAGTTCCAAGGGATAAGATGAAAGAAATGATGTATGTAGTTGCTAGAGTAAACGTTAAAAAACCTGTACAGCTTGGTCAAGTTGTTGAGCAAAACATTATGGGTATGGACGTCAATTTAATTGCTACAGAGAATTTGACTTAATTATAAATATTATATTACTGAAATATTAAAAAATATATTCACTGTACTTGTTTTAAGTACTTTGGATATTGCAATTTTCTGATTCAGAAAGTAATATATATTAATATTAATTTTATGAAATAAAAGAATAAGGATTATATTGTTAATTATGAAAGTTAATAAAAAGAAAGATTATTCTGACGGTTGCTTTGAAAAAAAACTTGAAGAAAATAAAGAAATTTACACAATGAAAGGCATACTCCGGAAAGAGAAAAATCCTGGATATTATCGCTAAGTCAGCATTTAACAATGATAGGGCTTATGAGGGCTGTACGCAGTGTATTAGCGGCACTTATTGAACATTTACACTTATCAAGTGCTGAGGGTGCTAAGAAGTTAAAGCGAGCACGGCTTTAGCAGGAGAGTCTGGGATGGGGGAAACTTGTGGTGCACTTACAGGTGGTATTATGGCAATTGGTTTAGTAGTTGGATCCGAAAAGCTCGAAGAGTTTGATGCCTATAAATGTGCTATGGAACTTTCTTATAAACTGTACAATCGTTTTATGAAAAATATGGGGCAACACGTTGCTATGAGATTTCAGGAAAAAGTGTTGGAGAAAAGCTATGATTTTAAAGATGAAAAAGAAGGGGCAGCGTGGTACCAGGATGGTGGTTGTATGAATGTCCAATGGTCTGCGCAACTCAGCGGTTAGCAGCCGAGGTTATTTTAGATTTTAAAAATAAATATTCTATAATAGGCATTTTGTAAACCAGAATTGTTATTTATTTAACCATGAAACCACCTTCTTAGAAGGTGGTAATGGATAATCATCTTACCTAAAAAAAGCAAGAGAAGCTATCTGATAATTTTTCACCTGCAGTCCAAAGCAAATATTTCTAATGCTTAGAAATATTCAGTTAAAAATAGTAGAAAAAGCAAAACAAATACTAACCAATAAAAGGTTAAACATCTTTTAGAAGTTCTTAAAACCACCCGCTAAGCGGGTGCGATATTGACTGTTATGTTAAAAGATTTATAGAAGGAATTTAAAAAGGTGAAGCATGGATGGCAACATTACCTAAAATCAATGACTATGGATTACTAAGAGAACGGATATATCAAATATTAAAGACCTATATTATCGAAGGTGAATTTAAAGAAGATGCCAAGATTACCGAAGCAGAATTATCAAAGCAGTTAGGCGTCAGCAAGACACCTGTTAGAGAGGCTATAAGTAGGTTGGTTATTGAAGGGCTAATTACTTTACACCCTAACAAAAGAATGACGATTACAAAAATATCCGCCAAAGACGTTATTGAAGTTTACCAATTGAGGAAATGTTTGTGTGGTCTTTCAGCAACATTACTTGCTTCAAAAATTACTGAGGAAGATATTGTCAAGTTCAGGGAAATTATTAGAGAAATGGAATTATTCGTTAAAAAAGGCAATGTTATAGAATATAGCAAATCAGCTGATAGGTTTCATAGTTTAATGCAGCATTTATCCGGAAACAGCAGACTGGGAAACCTTAGTAATAACCTACATGAACAAGTTTATCGATATAGAATTAAATCGCTTAAAGTAAAAGGAAGAATAGAAAAGTCTTTGAATGAGCATAAGAAAATCATAGAGGCTTTAATTAGACATGATTCCGAACAAGCAAAAAAGTTTTGTCAAGAGCATTTAGATAATGCCTTACAAAATATTTTACGGAATACAATAGATGAGAAGCAATAAACTTACTTTAAAAGAAATTAAAGCAAGCCTGATCAAAGAAAAAGTAAAAGAGTTATTTTTAGAAGCTAATTATCAGATAAGCTTAGACTTAATGAATTTATTAGAGGAAAACCTTAAGAAGGAAACTTCACCCCTAGGGCAGTATGCCTTGGAAGCTATTATTGAAAATAATAAAATTGCCTTATCTGAAAGGTTACCCCTTTGCCAGGATACGGGGTTAGGAGTTTTATTTCTTGAGTTGGGACAAAATGTTCATATTGTTGAGGGTGATTTGAAAGAAGCCATTAACCAGGGAGTCAGAGAAGCTTATGAAGAGGGTTATTTCCGAAAATTGGTTGTAGATGACCCTCTTTTTGAAAGAAAAAATACTAAGACAAATACCCCGGCAATTATTTATACAGACATTGTCCCTGGGGATAACCTAAAGATACTAGCAATTCCGAAAGGCTTTGGTGCTGAAAATATGAGTACTTTGGCAATGCTAAAACCATCTGATGGAAAAGATGAAATAATCAATTTTATTTTAGAAACAGTGAAAAAAGCAGGAGCCAATCCTTGTCCGCCAACTATTATTGGAATTGGTATCGGAGGCACAATCGATCAATCAATGATCATAGCTAAGAAGGCAATATTTAGAAAAATTGGTCAACACAATACTAATCCAAAATATGCTTCTTTAGAAGAAGAAATTTTAGAGAAAATTAATTGCCTGGGTATTGGACCCGCAGGTTTGGGAGGGAATATAACTTCCTTAGCTGTCCATATTGATTATCTCCCTACCCATATAGCTGGTCTACCGGTAGCTGTTAATATCTGTTGCCATTCAGCAAGATATGCCAGAGGAGTAATATAATATAAAAATATGGTAGGAAATTATGATAGTACTAAAAAATTAAGCACCCCTTTGAAAAATAGTCAAATAGTTCAATTAACGGCAGGAGATTTAGTCGAGATTAGTGGGTATCTTTATACTGCAAGAGATTCTGCTCATCAAAAGCTTTTTGAACTAATAAAAAAACAGGGAAAGCTACCTATAAAACTTAAAGGGCAAATTTTATTTTATGCTGGCCCTACTCCTGCTAAGCCTGGTTATCCATGTGGTTCAATTGGACCTACTTCCAGTTATCGAATGGATCCTTATACACCATTGTTGTTAGAATATGGACTTAAGGGTATGATTGGCAAGGGTTCTCGCTCGATAGAAGTTATTGAAAGTATAATTAAGAATAAGGCAGTATACTTTGTTGTAATTGGAGGCACAGCTGCCTTGATTGCTAAGAATGTAAAACAGTGTGAAGAAATAGAATTTAAGGATCTAACTGGGGAAATAATCTATAAAATATATATGAACAATCTTACAGCTATAGTAGCAATAGATGCTTATGGAAATAATATATACGATACTGAACCACAAAAGTACAAAAGCAATAAATAAATTTAAAGAATATATCTAGAAATTATTGGTCAATTATGATTAACAGGTTAATATTTTTAAAAGTAAACAAAAATTTTTCAGCAAAGAGAAACAAATATTATAAAAAGTGTTAGTTAAATTTTAAAAAGTGAACTAAGTTAACCTTTTATTTTTAACTTTTTTGTGTACCAAAATTTATCCTTATGCCAGAATTTACTTCAGGCAAATCAGTTTCTTTCTCTGGTGTAATACGAAGTTGAACTATTTTACAGACTAGGTGTATTAAGTTTTTAAATCTAAATTATTAGTTAATATATTGTGATAAGCATTAACCATTCATTCTACCTCCAGGCGGAATATAATTCTTCTACGGACAATAAAAACTCACAAAAATGATTCTCTTTCTTTTAAGAGAGACTAACAATAATAAAAAGCAGTTAGTACCAGCAGGAATTATTAATAACTTAATTTTACAGAAAAATTTAGGTTGACTCTGAAGAAAATAAAAATCTTTATATTCAATAAATTATAAATAGTGTATAATGCAGTACAAAGATTATCCTTCTATGTATTACATATAAAAATAGAAAGGAATTGATTACAATGCCACGGAAAAAGAATAAAAGTTATTGGTTACGGACGTTAGTTCAACTATTTTTCTTATTTTTAATTATTCTAATTAGCTATAACCACTATAGAGTTGAACAAGGATTGGCTCCGATTTTAGTAGGTTCACCTTCGCTGCATGCTATTTGTCCATTTGGAGGAGTAGCTACTGCTTATACCTATTTTACCCAGGGAATATTTGTCAAGAAGATTCATCAATCATCTTTTACACTAATGTGGCTGGTACTCATTTTAACTCTCTTCTTGGGACCTGTATTTTGTGGCTGGGTTTGCCCATTGGGAACAGTCCAGGAATTTATAGGAAAATGGGGAAAGAGGATATTTCCAAAAAAATACAATCATTATATTCCTGCTAAAACGGATTATTGGCTTAGATATATTCGTTATTTTGTACTTTTGGCAGTAGTAGTTCTAACAGCAAGAGAATTAACCTTGGTTTTTCTAAACTTTGACCCGTATTTTGCCTTATTTAATTTTTGGTCAGATGAGGTAACTGCATCTGCCCTCATTATACTAATAATAGTATTAATATCATCATTATTTATTGAACGTCCCTGGTGTAAATATCTATGCCCGTTAGGAGCACTATTAGGCATATTTAATCTATTTCGTTTGATTCCTCTAAAAAGAAATGCTGATACCTGTATTAACTGCAAGAAATGTGACCGGGTATGCCCGATGAATATTAAAATTTCAGATAAAACAATTATTCGCAACCATCAGTGTATTTCCTGTTTACTCTGTACTGATGAAGTAGCCTGTCCTGTTAAAGATACATTAAATTTTTCATTCTTAAGAAAACAAGGGAAGAAAAAAAATGAAAAGGCGCAGGAGGAAAACAAATGAGAATAAACCATATCCACATATTAATAATTTTGATAATTATTATTGGAGGCGGTGTATTAGGAACCAGCCAGGTAGGATTATTTGATAGCAGCCGTTCAGTCCAACCTGGTAAATTAGATGATAGTGCTGATGTTTATAGTATTGCTGATATAAGGGGGTCCTTCACCATAACAGAAATTGAGCAATACTATCAGGTTCCTCCAGCGGCAATTATTGAGGCATTTAGTCTTGACAAAGATACATCTCCAGCAAAATTTCAATTAAAGGATTTGAAGGAAATTTATCAACCGGTTGAAATTGAAGGAGAAATGTATGAAGTAGAAACAGATACAGTCAAGGTATTTGTATCTCTATATTCAGGTATTCCCTATGTTTCGGAGGAAACGAATCATTTACCCGGACAGGCTGTAGAATATCTTATAAACGAAGATAAATTAACAGAAGAAGAACAGGATTTTTGGACAAATCACACCTTTGATTTAGCTCCTATCAAACAAGAAGTAACAGATGAGCCTGTTGAAGAAGAAGCTAATTCAGATTACCAGGAATTAGAACCGCAAAAAGAAGAAATCTCGGATGAACCAGTAACTATTGTAGGAAAAACAACTATTGCTGAGATATTATCAATGGGTATTGATGTTACAACCTTTCAGGAAATAACAGGGTTAGAAGTTCCAGAGGACAAGAATATTAATATCAGGGATTATGCTGCTTCTTTTGGTATAGATTTTGGCGAGATTAGAGGTAAGCTGGAATCATTTCTTTCTAATTAACTGATTAAGGGGAAATAGAATATTGTTTCGGTAAAAATTGAAATTGAAAAGTTAAAAAATATTTTAAAAAAATTAGTTGACATAAGCTGATAATTTGTTTATTATTATTTTTAAAATAATATTTTTAAACAGGGAAAAAATTAGGTTTATCCTTTTTTGTTAGAGAGAGATATATTTTGGTGAAAATATCTTGGGTAAAGATAACCGAAAAGAAGCCCGTAAAAGATAGCATGGTTAGCTTTAATAACCGAAAATGAGTGGGGTAAGTTATTTATCCAATTCCAGGTGGCACCGCGAGAGTTAATCTCGTCCTTTAGTGGCTATAAGAATAGCCGGGGGACGGGATTTTTTTAGGTGCATACTTAGAAAGCTTTGTAAGATAAATAAGTTATTCAAGGTGGGTGGCACCGCGAGAATATAAATTATAAATCTCGTCCCTGAAGGTAATCTTTATGGATTATTTGGGACGGGATTTTTTTATTTTCCTATTTGGAGGGAATATTAGTATGAATAATAATAGCAAAAAGGTCAAATTAATACTAGAAGACGGCACTGTTTTCCAGGGGAGTGTATTTGGTGCAAAAAAGGAGACAATAGGGGAGGTTGTTTTTAATACCGGGATGGTTGGTTATCCCGAAAGCCTGACCGACCCCTCCTATTGCACAGGCAGATATTAGTTTTAACTTATCCCTTGATTGGAAATTACGGTGTTCCATTCAAGGAAAGAGAAAACCAACTTTTGAAAAACTTTGAATCAGAAAAAATTCATATTAGAGGACTAATTGTTACAGATTATTCAAAAAATTATTGTCATTGGAATGCCGAAAAATCATTAGCGGAGTGGTTAGAAGAAAACGAAATTCCCGGAATATTCGGGATAGACACACGAAAATTAACTAAAAAATTAAGAAGTAAGGGGACGATGTTAGGGAAGATTGTCTATGATACGGATGATAATGAAATTGAATTAATGGACCCCAATAAAATTAACCTGGTGAAAGAGGTAAGTGTTAAAAAACCAATCAGATATGAAAAAGGTGAAAAAAGAATTATTATGGTAGATTGCGGTGTTAAAAATAGTATAATTCAAGCATTTCTAAAGAGAAATATAACCATAATAAGGGTTCCCTGGGATTATGATTTTCTACAGGAAAAAGCCGATGGTGTTATTATTTCCAATGGTCCGGGAGATCCAAAACAATGCGGGCAAACCATAGAGTATACAAAAAAAGCCTTTTCCAGGAATATTCCTATTCTTGGTGTATGTCTTGGCTCTCAGATATTGGGACTGGCATCTGGTGCGGATACCTATAAATTAAAATATGGTCATAGAAGCCAAAATCAACCTTGTATGGAAGTGGGAACGAACCGCTGTTACATTACTTCACAAAATCACGGATATGCCATTGATTCTGATACGTTAAGAGAGGATTGGAGAGAATGGTTCTTTAATCAAAACGACCATACAAATGAAGGCATTATACATATGTCCAGACCTTTTTTTGGAACGCAGTTTCATCCCGAAGCCTCGCCGGGTCCGGATGATACGGAATTTATTTTTGATATGTTTTTGAGGGTAATATCATGATGATTAAAAGAAAAAAATTTAAAAAAGTTTTAATTTTAGGTTCAGGAGCAATTAAAATCGGAGAAGCCGGTGAGTTTGATTACTGCGGAAGTCAGGCAATCAAAGCCCTAAAAGAGGAGAAAATTCAGGTAATACTGGTAAACCCGAATATTGCTACTGTTCAAACATCTGAGTATATGGCTGATAAAATTTATTTTCTACCGGTTAACGCTTATTTTGTAGAAAAAGTGATTGAAAAAGAAAGGCCTGAAGGAGTGCTTTTGGGATTTGGAGGACAAACCGCATTAAATGTAGGGATTGAGCTATTTAAAAAAGGTATTTTAAATAAATATAAGGTTGCTGTTTTGGGTACTTCAGTTGAGGCGATTCAAGCTACAGAAGACCGAAAAATTTTTAGCAAAAAATTAAAAGCAGTAAATCTTGAAATTCCCAGGAGTAATGCAGTAAGCAATGTAAAAGAAGCTCTCAATACTGCAAAAGATTTAGGCTATCCGGTAATGTGCAGAATCGCCTATGCTCTTGGCGGTTTGGGTTCGGGCATTGCGTATAACAGCAAACAATTACAAAACATTGCCGAAAAAGCATTTTCTTATACCGAACAAATTCTAATAGAGGAATGTCTTTCCGGTTGGAAAGAAATCGAATATGAGGTGGTAAGGGACTGTTATGATAACTGCATTACTGTCTGCTCTATGGAAAATGTAGATCCTATGGGAATCCATACCGGTGAAAGTATTGTTGTTGCCCCGGTTCAAACCCTTAGCTCTTCTGAAAATTTTAAACTAAGGTCTATCGCCATTAAACTAGTCAGACATTTAGGTATTGTTGGTGAGTGCAATGTTCAATTTGCCCTTGACCCAAATTCTGAAAATTATAGAGTTATTGAAGTTAATGCCAGATTAAGCCGAAGTTCAGCACTAGCTTCTAAAGCAACCGGTTATCCTCTGGCTTTTATTGCTGCCAAGCTTTCTTTGGGGTACGGACTGACCGATTTAAAAAATATCATTACTGAGGTAACATCAGCCTGTTTTGAGCCTGCCCTGGATTATGTTGTGCTTAAATACCCACGATGGGATTTGGAAAAATTTAAAAGAGTCAGTACACATATCGGTTCTGAGATGAAATCAGTAGGCGAGGTAATGGCAATCGGGAGAAGCTACGAAGAAGTTTTACAAAAAGCAATACGTATGCTGGATACTGGAATGAATGGGCTTGTTTGTAATAATAAGATTGAATTTGAAGATTTAAATAAAGAAATGAAAAAGCCTACTGATAAAAGAATGTTTGCCATAGTAAAAGCAATTGAAAACGGTTACTCAATTGAAGAAATTCATCAACTTACCAAAGTGAACCCCTGGTTTCTTTATAAGATGAAAAATATTGTCGATACAAAAAAGAGGTTAGCCGAATATCCGTTTGTGAAATTGCCCCCATCCATACTGAAAGAAGCAAAATTAGAAGGCTTTTCAGATTACCAGATTGCTTTAATAACCAAGACAGATGAGTTAACTGTACGCACGCGAAGGAAAAAATTGGGAATAGTGCCTTATGTAAAACAGATAGATACACTAGCTGCCGAATATCCGGCAAAAACCAACTATCTTTATCTTACCTATCATGGTGAAGAAGAT
The DNA here is from genome assembly GCA_018402425.1 of Candidatus Atribacteria bacterium. Lineage (GTDB taxonomy): Bacteria > Atribacterota > Phoenicimicrobiia > Phoenicimicrobiales > Stramentimicrobiaceae > Oleincola > Oleincola secundus. The sequence continues at coordinate 11,831 of JAGYIZ010000046.1, forward strand.
GATTTGAACTTTAAAGAAAAAGAGCAGGTTGTTGTTTTGGGAGGCGGACCATATCGGGTTGGGTCATCTGTTGAATTCGATTGGTGTTGTGTTAATTCGGTTAGGACCTTAAAAAAATTAAACTATAATACCATTATGATTAATTACAATCCGGAAACCGTAAGTACGGATTATGATATTTGTGATAAATTGTATTTTGATGAACTTACCTTTGAAAAAATCTTTGATATATATGAAAAAGAAAATCCTCTGGGAATAATTGTATCTATGGGAGGTCAAATACCCAATAATCTAGCAGTAAAATTCCACCAGGCAGGAGTTAAGATATTGGGAACAGATCCGTCAAAGATAGATATGGCCGAAGATCGTCATAAATTTTCCCGTCTACTTGATGAGCTGCAGATTGATCAGCCAGTCTGGGAGGAATTAACCAGTTTGGAAGAGGCTGAAAAATTTGCTGAAAGAGCTGGATACCCGGTTATGATTCGTTCCAGTTATATTCTTAGTGGTGCGGCCATGAGTATTGCTCTAAATAAAAGAGAATTAAAAAAGTATCTGAAAAAGGCCTCAAGCATCAGTGCTGACCATCCGGTAGTAGTGAGTAAATTTATCGTTAACGGCAAAGAGATTGAAGTGGATGCTGTTGCAAATAAAGGAGAATTGACCTGTTTTGCTATTTCGGAACATATCGAAAATGCGGGAGTTCATTCCGGAGATGCCTCGATTGTATTGCCGCCCCAAAGAACCTATCTGGAAACATTACGGAAAATAAAAGTCGTTACAAGAAAGATTGCCGAGTCATTACAGATAAGTGGTCCGTTTAATATTCAGTTTATTGCTAAAGAAAACAAAATTAAGGTTATTGAATGCAATTTAAGATCCTCCAGGAGTTTCCCTTTTGTTTCCAAGGTTACGAAATTGAATTTTATTGACCTGGCAACCAGGATTATTATGGGGGAAAAAGTCCCGGAGGTAAACTTTTCCTTTTTTGATTTGGACTATGTTGGCGTAAAAGCTCCCCAATTTTCATTTTCACGGTTAAAGGGTTCTGACCCGGTCTTGGGAGTAGAGATGGTCTCAACAGGAGAGGTTGCCTGTCTGGGTGATGATTTTAATGAGGCATTACTAAAGAGTCTTATTTCTGTGGGATTCAAACTACCGAAAAAGACAATTCTCCTATCTACCGGTCCATTAGAAAGTAAGGTTGATTTTCTGGAAAGCACTAAGGTGCTTAGACAGCTGAATTATAAATTTTACGCTACCGGTGGAACAGCGAATTTTATGAAGGAAAATGGGATAGAATCAGAAGTGCTTCATTGGCCATCTGAAAAAAAAGAACCAAATGTTATCAGTTATATTGCTGATAAAAAGATTGATTTAGTAATTAATATTCCCAAAAGTGCAGAAACCAAAGAGCTTGATAATGATTATATTATCAGGAGAAAAGCGGTTGATTTTGATATCCCTTTAATTACCAATATTACCTTTGCCAAAAGACTGGTAGAAGCGCTAAGGGATGTTAAGTTAGAAGATTTGAAGGCTGATAGCTGGGATACTTATAAAAATAATATAACATAATCTTGTATTTTTTAAAAAGTAAGAGGACAAGAATGAAAAAAATTAAAGTGAGCATTATCGGGGCAACCGGTTACTCCGGGAAAGAGTTGATTAAAATCCTGTTAAACCACCCGAAAGTTGAGTTGATTCACCTGATTTCTGCCAGCTATGTTGGGAAAAATATTACTGACATTTTCCCTGATTTTTTAAATCAACTGGATAAAGAACTTATTGGGCTTGATTTGCATAAGATTACCCAGGAATCGGACCTGGTTTTTACAGCTTTACCGCATACCGTTTCTATGAAAATTGTTCCTGATTTATTAAAAAAGGAAGGAATGAGAGTAATTGATCTCAGTGCTGATTTCCGATTAATGGATTCTGTTACTTATACCGATTGGTATCAAAAAAAGCATGATAAGAAAAGTAAAATACTGTTAAAAAATGCAGTATATGGTCTTCCGGAACTTTATGGCAAGAAAATAAAAAGTGCTTCATTGGTGGCCAATCCGGGATGTTATTCCACTAGCGCTATATTGGGGATTGCGCCCCTGTTAACAAATCAAGTTGTTAATCCGGAAGGAATTATTGTTGATGCAAAATCCGGCACAAGCGGTGCCGGAAGGAAACTGTCTTTAGGCCTTCATTTTGCTGAATGCAATGAAAGTTTCAAGGCATATAAGTGCCTGAGGCATAACCATATCCCGGAAATCGAACAAGAGCTATCCTTACTCTATTACGGCCAGATACAGAATAAGCAGAAAAAGACTGTTAAAATTTCTTTTACACCACACCTGCTACCGATAAACAGGGGAATACTGTCTACCTGTTATTTGGATTTGAAAGATGGATATGGAGATGAAGAAATTTTAGATATATATAAGGAATTTTATCAGAATGCGCCTTTTGTAAGGATATTTAGCCCACCGGAATTACCGGAGATAAGATTTGTGACAAAAACAAATTATTGTGATATTGGATTTGCCATAGATGAAAGGATGGGGAAAATCAAGGTTATTTCTGTTATTGATAACTTAAGCAAAGGAGCATCCGGACAGGCGGTGCAGAATATGAATATCATGTTTGGTTTTAGGGAGAATTCAGGACTTATTTAATAATGTCTACAGGACATTGTTTAACCATTACCACCTTTTGATAAGGTGGTAATGGTTAAACAAATTGGTTTTACCATAAAAAGATTAAGAGTAGCTAGATGACAATTTTTCACCTGAAGTACAAAGTTGGAAGTGATATTGCTTAGAAATATTATAGCTAGAGGTTAAATAAAAAATTGAAAGAAAAAGAGCTAAAAAGTAGCAAATAGCTAAACCTCTTTTAGAGGTTCTTAAAGCCACCCGCTTTGCGGGTGAGATATTTATTC
>JAGYIZ010000047.1 GCA_018402425.1 Candidatus Atribacteria bacterium
AGGCCCCTGGCAGTGGGAAGAAAGGCGTATCTGTTTGCCGGATCGCACCATGCAGCGGAAATGGCCGCGGCAATGTACTCATTCATGGCCAGCTGCAAAAAGAACAACTTAAATGAGTTCGAATGGCTGAAGGATGTACTCCAAAGGATCCAAAGTCACAAGCAAAAAGACCTCTACCAACTCTTACCCTCAAACTGGGAGAAATTCAGGCTGGAGAAACAAACAAACTAGCTATACAACCAATCGAATTCCAAAAAACTGGTATACCTATGTAGTTCATCGGATGGATACGGATAATCCACAAATTGCAGCCACTGAAATTGCTCAGAAAACCGGAATAGCAAGTAGAGGGATAAATTAATAACCACGGACAACCTTTCGGGCTTTCCGGAGGCAATCCAGTCCATATTTCCCAAAACCGAGGTACAGCTCTGTATCGTCCACCAAATCCGCAACAGCCTCAAATATGTGGCCAGCAAGGAACAGAAGGAATTTGCCCGTGACCTGAAACTTGTATACGGTGCGGACACCAAGGACGCCGCAGAGTCCGAGTTGCTGGATCTGTGGAAGAAAAGTGGGGAAAGAAATATCCGGTTGTACTCCGTTCATGGAACAATAACTGGGAACGCCTGAGCACCTATTTTGCCTACACCAAGCCGATCAGAAAGATGATCTACACCACAAATGCGGTAGAAGGATACCACAGGCAGGTAAGAAAAGTCACCAAAACCAAGGGGGCCTTCACAAGCGATATGGCATTGTTAAAACTGGTTTATCTGGTTACAAGGCGGATTGAGAAGAAATGGAATTCCCCCCTTCAGAACTGGGGCTTGACAGTCCAACAATTAGCGATTAAATTTGAGGGTCGGTTAAGGCTGGATGTAGAAACCTAATAATTTAGTTCCCTTCCCTGGGGGTACCCCCAGGGAAGGGAAGGACAGAGTTCAGCTAACACTCCCAATCCGATTGAAGCTTATCTAAAAACTTCTCACTTGGAAGTTTAGGTTCCTGCTTTTTCAAATCATAAGGATAAACATCTGTTTTTTCGAAAAGCCAATAGATGGCATATTTTGCTAAATCCATAGCTATATAGAAATATGAAAAATCATTTTTAAGAACTCTAAGCCAGTTATTTAGGTACTTTGCGTGCTCAACCCGAGGATAAATCTTCTTTCCCAAATGTGTAGACAATAAAGCACTTCCTAATTCTGCCACAAGCTCTTCGAAAGCATACTCAGGGTTGCCAAACTCAGATCCAAACTTTCTTTTACATCTTGAATGGTGTCCTGTCCAGTGAATCATTTCATGTAATAAAGTACTGTAATACAGTTGCTTTGATTTGGCGATATTATCTCCTTTAAACCTGAATAATTCAGGCATTTGTATGAAATCTTCAGAAGTTGTGTAAAAAGCAATATCTCCTCCTTCCCTTATATCAGCCGCACTATTTTTGATAAGCTTTTGAATCAATTGATCTGGGTCAGGATCTGGATTGAATATATCGGGTTGATCACCAAAATATCCTTCAACCTGAGATTGATTGAATACATATTTGAAACGAAAATTGAAATACACATTCTTTTTGGAAAATGTGTCTGGATTAAATTTCTCAAAAAGCAGCAATTGATTCTGCTCTTTTTTCGAATTCTTATCTTTGGGAATGGCAATACAAATCAAGGTTCCTTTTTCACCCCGCTTCAATTTAGCCTTGACACTTGACCATTGGTAAAATGTCGCCCATTTGTTACGAGAGTATCCTCTCTCCACACATGCCTTCCAAAGGATCATTTGATTATTTCCTCCATAGAATTTACCGGTTTTGGCATTCACTGCCTGTGGTAAACCTTTATGCCAAGGCATAGTCCAATTACCATCAGTTTGTTTCATTTGAGATAATATCCAATCAGCAGTTTGATCTAACTGATGGTTATAAGTCTCAAATTTCTCCTCCAAAGTTGACTTTTTCTTTGGCTCTACCAAGTTATCCTTTGACTCCATAAACCAATAATTTTACAGATTTAACTTATCTAAAACCCTTTTCCCTATCCCTCTATCCAATTTCCCATCAGGTCCTACAACATTGATGAAGCCTACTTTACACATATTTTCTCCGATCTTTCCCTTGTGAAAGTTTCCATACTTCTCTTCTATCAATTCGGAGCCAGGATAAAGCAAGATACTCTTACCAGCATTCCAATAAAGATTGTAAGCAAACATTTGTTTTAAGTCATCATCAGAGGGGTTATTGGCGTCTACAATTTTCCATTTGGTATCAATAATGTATTTTTCTTCACAGCCCTTTTTATTTAAGACCAAATCCGGACGTATGGTCTTGCTCTCCCAAAAATGTTCCCAGTTCTGGAAACTCACCTCATAATCTGATTCCGGATCACTTTGCAAAATCCTGTAAATGTATTCCTCCCACAGCTTGTTCATATCAAAAAGTAAAGCGAGCATGTCTTCCCTTCCAGATCGAATATCAGGAGAGTAATTCAAGATGATCATTTTTGAGATTTTAATGGCATCTTGATATGGCTTGGTTTTTCTGGTTTCTTTTAACCGAGAAAAGTGTGAATGATTAATCTGTATTTCCTGAATATCAGGAAAGTCTAATTTCACTCTATGGATTTGATCCTTGATGTGCGGATTGTAAGAGATTCTCCCAAGTATTGTCAAGGCTCTAAGTAAAATCTGATTGTACAGGTTTTCGGTATCGTAGGTTTGGTGTTCAGTGTATACCCTTTCCTGATGGACAAGATTCTTTCGAATTTGCTCGTTAAAAAGAATTCTACCTTTAACTACATTTAGGTTACCGGAATTTTTACGGTATTGCTTGATAAGACCTTTTCTCAAAAGAAACTTCACCTCATCGAGAAACAGTTGGAAGTAAAGGTCTAAAATACTGTTTTGACGGATTTCCAGGGCAGCCTCTGACACAGAATTAACTTTGATATATTTACAGTAGTTAAGCATGTCCAATAGCGCTCGTTGCCATCTAAGATACTCTACTTTGTCTGGCTGGTATTCTCGATCTGCCTTGGGTAATATTTCAATAGTCAGGCCACCGATCTGTATCACGCCTACATAGCTATTGAATTTGATTCCATTCCTGATTCCTGTAAAATATATGTTCCCATTTCGGTCATTGTATTCATATAGCCTGTCAAGTTCTGATTTGGTCACAAACCTTCCGTCTCCTTGATCAAAAGTTGTCAAGGATTCGTATTCAAAAACTCGAATAACAGGACTTCTGCTCATCAGGAAGAGTTTATTTGAATGATGGGGTATAAATAGACTTAAACTCCCACTCTTCTTCTGGCTTGATTTTATAAACCTTACGTAGCTTTAAGTCAGAAGTCAGGTTAGAATCGTATTCTTTGAATTCGGCAAATTCAAAATCTTTGGCTTGGTCTGCTTGGATAAAAGAAGATCCCAACACCAGTCCGATCTTCCCGAAATCTCCAAAGAAGTACTCTTCCAAAAGTGGAATTACTTTATTTTTGAAGGTTCTTATTAGGTCTGTAACAGTAATATCTTCCATAAAATAAGCATGCCCGATTTTATGGTCTTTATCGATCAGTTTTTCGATCCGCTCATTGATATTTTCAAGCATTAGTACCACATCGATTTCATCGATTTTCCCACCCTTTTCTTTTCCAATCCTCCCTTCAATTCTCAGTAGTTCAGGTTTGGACGACATCTCACGAAAAGAAAACCTGCGTCGTAGTGCCGTATCCAAAGCCTCAATACTTCGGTCTGCAGTATTCATGGTTCCGATGATGTATAGATTAGATGGCACAGAAAATTTCTCTTTAGAGTAGGGTAAAACGACCTTCATCTCTTCATTTGCTCCAGCCCTTTTATCATTTTCAATCAAGGTGATCAACTCTCCAAATATGCTGGCAACGTTTCCTCGGTTAATTTCATCAATCACCAAGACATAATTTTTAGGATCCTTAGTGTCAACATCCAATTCATTGGCTGCTTGCTTGACAAAAAACTGAGGCTTAATCCATTCTTTCTTTAGCTTGTAGATACTCTGCTGGGAAAGATTTTTCTCGTATAGTTCCTGAACAGGAATGTCTTGGTCTTTGAAAAGCCATTTTACTTTGCGGAAGTGTTTATATCGAATCGGAGCTGCTGCATCATAGAAATATTCACCAGTAACCTTACCAAGTGCCCTGACGTAGTGATTCCCTCTTGAAACGACCACATAGTTATCGACTTTGAGGTAATTCTTGAAGTAATTTAGAAATTGAGCACCACTTCCTTCCTTATACCGTTGATTGTAGATTTCACTAACTTCTGTTTCACTTTTTCCTGTCAAATCCAACTCAGAACCAAAACCAATAGATATTAGACCATTGTCCATGCAATAATCATAGATTTCCTGATCAGTTGGTACATTGGCATCGCCCAATGAAATTTTATAGAAATTTGCCTGATCAAATTCAGATTGAGGTAACGAAAACAGTGTTTCTTTTTTTTCTTTTCCAGCTTTCAAACTATCCTCTGCGAGTCGACAAATTCTTTTGAATATCCCTTCCTGGGTTTCATATTTCAAATAGGTATCTCCGTCCTCTGGATTCAACGGCTTAATCCCTTCCACAAAGTCTTCATAACTGAAAGACTGATGAAATGTACAGAAACCGATTTGGCCACTGGATGCTTCCCAATCGAGAATGAATTTCTTTTCATATTCTTCTCTCAAAAGATTACGGTCATCTTTTATTTCCTTATAACGATTTGGGCTTGCAATCTTGACCGCTTCGTCAATCGTATGGTAGGTCTTACCTGTACCTGGAGGGCCAAAAAATATCTGGTTCAATGGGATTTCATCAAGATTTTCCATAGTGATAAGTTTTAAAATGGTTTCGTATGGTTCTTTGGTAGCAGAAAAGTTGGTGCCTTGGGTTCCTCCTTTGAAAGTTTCAAATTCTTGTAGTTCTTTAAGAGACTCCCAAAGAATAGGCGATTGACTTAAGTTGTGATCAACTTTGATTTCTACCGCATTGCCTTCTCCTGCACCTTTTCCGTCGGTATAAAATTCAGCTTCGTCTTTATCATTTTTTCTATGAAATAAGTTTGAGGCCACCGTAGCTAAGGCGTAACAGCCTGGTTTTTTTCCTGTCAACCACAAAATAACCTTATCACCAATTTTTATTTTTTCCTTATGGTTATTAACGGTCCATGATCGTATAGCATTTGCAGCAATGGCTCTATGAAAATCATAAACCTTAGGGTTCCCTTGAAAAATCCAGTAGTTAGACTCAGCTGTTGATTTGAAACCCAACCAATCCTGGATTGCATGAATAGTTTTGGCTTGATGTGGATTTAGGATTAATGCTTCTTTAAGGATTTGGTCGATCGTTTCAGGCTTATTCAAGTAATTGAATCCTCCTTGACCCATTTTAACCTTTTCTTCCAAGTAGCCTTTTTCTTTGACCTCATCAATTTTATTTTCCAGTCCAACACAAAGAGGGCGGTAGCCAATCAAATTATTGTCATTGAATGAATCGTCAGGTTTTAAAACCTGAGCCTTGCCATAAAATCCAACGATCTTGTTTTGAGAATGAAAAATTATCAGGTTATTGTCTCCTTCCACTTTAGGAGGATTGGTAAACTTTGCATAACCATGTATTTCTGTCTTGGTATTCCGTTCGTTTTCAAAATCAAAATTCCAGCTTTCATGGGGAGTGCCTCCTTCCTTAACCCACCCATGCCCACTTTGATCCTCACTTTCTCCTTTCCAACCCTTGCTGTTCCATGTGATATTTGCCAGAATAAATTTTTTGGGATTAGCCTGAAATTCCAACTTGGATTGATATTCCCGAATCTGCTGAATATTCTTTTCAAACTTTTCTGGATTGATAAAGATTTCCTCCAAGCCTGCTTCAACTATCTTTTGGTCAATCATTGGTTTGACTTTATCTAAAAATCTCTCAGCTTCTTCAAAAGGATTACTTTCTGTCAGGACTTTATCAAATCGGCTTTTTGTATGCTTATTAAGATCGCCAAAGGTATCTATCAAGTCCTGATAAAGAGCCAGTAATCTTTCATCTTTTTCTTCATTAAAAGCTATCTGGAAAAGTAATCCTATTACTCCATCTGGTTTTTTATAGAACATTAAACCTATACTTCGGGTCATAGTACTGCCGCCACTTCTGTCGTTAAGTCCAACGAAGGCATAGTCTTCTGTTCCTTGAAACCAATAACCTTCATCCAACCTTCCCTTCGTGTTTTTCACACGAGTCCAATAGAGAAAATCCGGATGGGATTCCCGGTAAGTTTCCAAAAAGTCAAGAACCTGTTGATGAAGCTGATTTCCCATTATTCTAAAGTGATGGTATTATACTCTTCTTCTGAAAGATTGAATTCGGGGTCTATGTATTTAATTTCATTATAATGTAAATTGTAAATTCGGTAGACAATAGAATTTAATTTTTCTTCAAGCTCAAAAGAGTCTTCGTCTTTTAATTTCCGTTCAATAATTAAGTCAAGAATATTTTCAATCAAAGTTTGAAAATTAGCATTTACTCTTTTGATAGGCAATTGTCTAACTTGACCTATTTTCGCTTTGGGGAAGACATCGTCTCTTTCTGAAAACTTATTTATGAAATAAAAACCAATTAATCTGGAATTTAAAATTGCACATAGATATTTAGCTGTGAATGAATTGTTTGGAATAAATATATGTGCGGTATTTTTTATTGTAAAATCCTCATTAGTGTAAGCTGCTTTTAAACCTTTTTTACCTGGTATTTCTCTAACTATTACCTTATCAATTGGCTCGAAGAAATAAGGGTTTCTTGGAGCAGCTAAATTTTTCCCGTATAGAATGTACTCTCCTCCGTGTTTTATCAAGAAGTTTTCTACTTCAGATCCTGTAATGTGTCTTCGGTAATTACTATTTAGTTTACTTGAAGAGTTGAATACTTTGTCCGAGCAATCATTGCGTGTTTGAGGAGGGGAGCCTTTTCCAACTTCATATTCTTTTATCCCGCTTGATGATATACAAATCTCATTTAGGGGAATAGTATCTACTTCAATTTTACCAAGTATATTTCGACTCTCTTCATTAGTTAAAAAATTAAAATCAAAATTGGAGTTATTTTCAAATTCAAATTGATCTATTTCTCCTATATAAGAAAATTTCTTGTTTATAAAATCTAATGTTTGAATTTTTTTATTTCTAAATCTTAAGCAGGTGCTAAGGATTATTGTGTCAACTGTAGCAGACTCGAATGCTCCAATAGGAGTATTTACAATCGAAGTTATTGAAGAGTTTCCAAGAATATATTTTCTGATTTTTGAATTGTTTAAATTATTTGTTAATCCATTAGGTATAATAAAAGAAAAAACCCCATTTTTTTTATTTAAAATTGAATATGATTTTTCTATAAATATTATAAATAAGTCGCTTTGATATTCCGTGGTTTTATACTTCTGTAAATATATTTTTTTTTCAACTTCGTTTTTTATATCTCTAAAATTAACATATGGAGGGTTTCCAATAACAATATCAAATCCCGGGTTTTTAGTAACTACCTCATTTAATACTCCAGGAAAATCTATTTTCCAATCAAAAAAATCAAGATCTATTTGTGGCTGATTTTTTAGTTTTCCAAGTTGTTGAATACTATTTTTCCATCCCAATGTTTGCAAAAACAAGGAAGTCTGTTCTGCAATTTTTTTGCTTGTGCCCGTAGGTTGTTTTTCCAGACCTTTGGTTTTTACCATCAGCTCCAATTGATTGATTAGCAGATCTATCTTTAGGTTGCGGATATCCGTGGCCAGTTTCCTTTTGTCGCTTTCCGGATTAAAGAATTCCTTTTGTTCTGCACTTATTTTTTTTAGGAGGTCCGCTTTTCGAAGGGCTAATGCTTCTCCGAATAATCCATGAGAGGTATCGTTTAGATTCCAGTCGATGTCGATCACCGCATCTCCCAGCTTGCTGATCAAGCTGTTTCCTACTATGATTTTATAGTCGAGGTTAGGAAGAGCTTCCGGTTCGGGTTCGTCCACAATTAAGCTTAGCCAGAACCTTAGACGGGCGATATCTACCGCACCTTTTTCGATATCGACTCCATAGATGGAGTTTTGGATAATGTTCTTTTTGACCACATTGGGTTTCCATTCTTCCATGCCCCATTCCTCACCGACCACATCGGGACTGGCTTGGAAGAGGATGTAAACGGCATGAAAGATCTCATTGAGCAAGCCCATTGGAAAAGCTCCGGAACCGATAGCAGGATCACATATTTTTACATCCCGCAGGGCAATGGCCAGTTCTCTATCGTAGTCGATAATCCCTGATCCTTCCTTCTTTTTGATAAAGTTGGAAAAGGCTTCCTCAAGGGCATGTTGATCCCCTTCCAATGTTGGCCATTTCCCCTTTTCTTCCAAGAAAGTCTTTAGGTATTCCAAAAGGCTCTCCTGACACATGTAGTGGACAATTTCCTTGGGGGTATAGAAGGCTCCCTTGTCTTTGTTATCCTCCAGGAGATTTTCGAAAATATGCCCGAGCATCTCCGGATCGATGCCGACTTCCTGTTCCTTGGGATCGCTCTCATCGATGGTAAAGTTGTATCGGTCCAAGAACTCAAACAGCTCTTCGAAGAATGCCGCTGGAAAGTTGATCAGCTGAGAATTTTCTTTTCCTTTTTCAAACAGGCCACCATTAAGGTAAGGGACTTTGGTTCCCGTAATAAAAAAAATCTGATTGGGTCTCCCGTCTTTATTTAATGTTTCGAAAAACAAGGGTTCCAAGAAACTACTGTAGAATACATCTTTGTATTTAAACGTACGGAAAGAATTTTTCAGAAAGTAAGGATCACCCGTTTCCCAGCCTTGATCTTCTGCAGGCACGCCCATCCATCGCTTCTTTTGCAAGAACTGTATGAACACCACTCTACCCAAGGTCAATTTGACAAAGTCACGGATAGCTTTTTCATCATTTTGAAAGATAGCTGTTTTGTAACTGGGAGATTCGGTTAAGTAGTCTACCATTCGTTTGTAATGAACCAGATAATCCTTGAAGAATTCCTTGCTGAGTTTCTCTACAGAGAAAGCATCCTGAATGGTGTTGATGTCGGCCTCACTCTTTTTGGTACTAAGGTCATACAATCTTAAAGCAGGAGTTTTACAGCTTTCGTTCTTACCTAAAAGGTAGGTAAATCGCTTGGTATCGGTTTTTTTGGTTAAAAAATCATTTTCTGCATCACTAAATTCTGTTGCCCTTGCAGAAAAAGTAAATCGATAATCATCACCCCCTTGCTCAAAAATTGAGAGCACACCATGGCTTTGGTCTTGATCTATATATTGAGATACGAGGTTATTCAGTTCTACCCTGTTCCTGATAAGGTTTACATTGTTCTTTAATTTTAGCTCGAAAAGTGCCAATGACTTACCATCATTCAATTTTACATTTCCAAGTTGTCGGAATGACTCTACCTTATCATTATCTACAGGAATATCCTGAATGGGATCCAAGAGCTGGACATTAGGAAAAACTTCTTTAACAACTTCTTTCCAGTTTTGAGTAGAATAGGGCTGATTGAGTCGTTTTTGAATTTCTTGTTGAGTCATAATGATTATGTATTAGTAGAAAAAGATTCAGAAATAATGATTTCAGGTTTTAATTTTTCAAAAGACCTTACTGTCACTGTTGGACGGTCTTCCATAGTGTCACTTTGAAGCACTGGATATTGATTGATTACTTTGACCATTGCATCCAAGAGGTCAATTGGTTTTAACCGAACAGCTTTTGCATCCTTTTTTAGTTTATTTACATCCCGCTGGAGCTTCTGGAATTTACCCAATTTGATAGCATTTTTTGCTGCCTTTACCAGTTTCTTCTCTTCATTGGATGCAAAAGGAAATGTTAAAAAGCCATCAAGGTAAGCCAACGCCTTTTTCTCGTTAGGCCCTTGCGTAGTATCCACTACCTGATTACTGGCCATCTCTTGTCTGATTTTGTTATAAAAATCTTCCAAGGCGATATTGATTTGCTCATGGTGTTGTCCATGAAGAGCTATTCCATGTTCTGATGCCATCGCACTAAATTCCTTGGCGGTTTCTACAAAGGATAACTCTTCAAGTTGTCCAGTCTCTTTGATAAAATAGAATGCATCTCTGCGGTTATTCCTCATGAAACTGATCGTTGTACCAGCTTTTAGCTTTGACCTCCTACCGACTCGAGCTCTCAGTGGTAAGTTCTTGATTTTCCTGAAAAGCTCAGGATTCTCAGATTTGAATTTTCTAAGCTCCATCAAGAATGCAAGCTTCTCATCCTTATCCTCATCTACATCTTTGTCAAAAAGGCCAAAAGTCTGCGTCTCTTCATCAGGAGAATAAATCTCACTATCTTCTCCCAAAGCCGAATGAAATGCCTGGAGCTTCATGATTGCCCTCTTCTCCAATTCAATATCATTATTGACCTTTGCTGTGGGGTAGAAGTTATAGATATATACTTTAGGTGCTACCGAACCGATTCTATTTACACGACCTATTCGCTGCATCAACCTTGTCGAATTCCAGGGGGTATCGTAATTGACAATTACATTGGACCTATGGAGGTTTATCCCTTCAGCAAGCACCTCAGTAGCTACTATGATATTGAAATCATTCTTATACTGAGTTCTTGGAATATTCGCATCGAAGTTCTCTCTAATGGTGCTTTTGAGTTTATCTCGATTTTCAGAATGAACTTCAAGGATATCTTCCCTTCCATTTTCTTTCAACTTACTAACAAGATAAGTAGTCGTCTCCTTAGATTCTGAAAAGACCACAAGTTTTTGGGCCGGGTTGATCGATGGCTTCATCAATTCTCCTTCTAATCTAAAAAGAAACTCATCAAGTTTCGGATCTTGAAAAATAGCTTGCCATTTCTGATTCAAATCTTTGAGTAAATCAAGGTCTCTCAACAATCCATCATGAAAGCCATGAACAAAATCATCAGCTGTGCAAATTTCTATGGTCGGATCAGTTTCCTGCAAGGTCAAAAGCTTTGTAAGCAATTCATCCTCTCGCTCCTCCATAACATATTCATTCACATTGATATTGGGAGCTATATATATTCTGCCATTCTCAAACATCCTACACATGGCTTCTGTGGCCACCGTAAATCTATTGAGGGACTGCTTGAATGCATGAAAACTACTGTCAATTCTCTTGACCAAAAGTATTTTCATGATTTTAGCCAAGGCTTGAGAAGCTACATCAGCATTTTTGTATTTAATTTTTTTTTCAGGCCTCAAGAATTTGATTGCCTGGTAACGTAAATATTTGATACCAAACTCCTCATGACTAAGGAGTTTCATGGTGTCATCATAAAGATTATCTAATTGATCATCCAATTCATAAAAGATTTTTTTTGGTTTTTCAATATCTGGAAAAACTATCCCTTGCTCTTCCAGATCTGAGTGATAAAGCTCATGTGCATTCAAATCCGTTCTGGTTCTCCTTACCGTTAAAGGCTGAATTACCATCTTCCTAATCTGCTCGTAAATTTTCTTAACCTCTGCCTGTACAATTTTAATATCAGAATTGTCTTTTAGCTTACGGTATTCATCTATGTGATTCCTGAAAAAATGCTGAAGGTTAGAAACTTCAAGTGTAGAGTCTTTGGAATCTTGAAACAAGTAAACTTGATTGGCAATGTCCTCAGGTCTGTTATTCAAAGGAGTAGCAGATATGAGCATGACTTTTTTATCAGCCTTGGTTCCATCTTTTAATCTTCTACGAGTTTTTGTTTTGCAGATTTTCTGTAATTGATTATATGCCTCAGCTGTATCGTTTCTGAACTTATGTGCCTCGTCGACTATCACCATGTCATACTTCTCAGCATCATTTATTTGATGGAGACTTCCATTGGTGATGATTCTATAATTATTTAATTGAAATTTCTCGAGTGTTTCTTCCCAGTTAGGTTTTAGTGCAGGAGGGACTACAACCAGAATATTAGAAATATGTGAAGGAAAATCATTAGAGTAAAAGAATTTCTTGGCAATTAAAGTCCCTACCACTGTTTTTCCTAAACCTACCACATCAGAAAGAAAAAAGCCATTGTGCTTTTGAAGTAATTTATAACCTTCATTCACAGCATCAATCTGATAAGAGAGTCTTTTGAAGCCGTCTGGTAGATCCGTTACTGAATTGGGATCAAACTCTACACTCTTACCAAAATACTCTATTAAAAACTTTATATACACCTCAAATGGCGTGAATTCATCGTTTAAGAATGTTTCCTTCTTAAGCCTTGAAATCTCCACAGGAAGAACAGGCACACCTTCTTTCCAAAGTCTTTCAAACTCTTCTGTTGCAAACCTTACATCATCATGGTAATGTAAAAGCACATTGAATTCATAATTGAAAGTATCAGATTCTCCAAGACCACTATCTGTCAAATTAGAAGATCCTGTAATTACTGATCCTGTTTTATGTTCATTCCATCCCTCCGGTCTGAAAATGTAAATTTTGGCATGTAACCTTTTACTGGGGTGAGCCTTGATTTCTATCTTGTTGGAAGCAATATCTTCAACAAACTGAATGATACCGTTTTCTACCTCTTTTAAATAGGGTGCTTCTTGGATATCAGACTTTATTTCTGAAAGAAATTCCACCATTGTCTGATTGGCATCTCCTTGAAAGAGAAGACCCTTTGATTGATATTTTGCAAGAATCTTGTCTACATCAATCCCAACCAGAATCCTGATCTTAGGAACCTTTTCAAGAAACGGTCTAATCTTAAAATATCCAGAGGCTCTAAAATATCCGACTAAAGCATCAAAAAACTCAATGTCTTGATTGTTTTCAAAGATTCCTTTAAACTTTTGAAGAAGCGTATTTTTTTGTTCGTTGGTAAAAAACCTGGTTGACATATTGATAATGAAATTGTTTGGTTTTTAATTCCAAATTGAAAAGTACAAATTAAAAACTAACGGAAGATAGAATCCCAATTTTAATAAATCTCCTGGAATTTTGATTTTACAGTTTTCAATCACATAAACTGATTCCTAAGATGATGCAAAATAGTAAAAATATTCAATCTTTTTTTAAATCGTAAATCTTCATGAGCCATTCTTTTCGCTTGATTTTTGAAAGGAATTTGTTTGATTTTAATGTAGAACTCCATGCATCGTCTGATAATCAATTCACTCATCCAATTTAATAAAGGAAGTTGTCGAATAAAATTGGGTAATGGTATAGATTAATTTCCACAATTATTTGATGGGTTAGTCAGCTCTCATTGTGCAAACACTTGTAATTGATGTAACTGAGATTCAGTGGGTAGTTACTTTAAAATTTAAAAATTCTCTAATTATGTCAAACTATTCAATGGCATTTGACCCGTTTAGTTCACCCTAATTGTTTAAGCCCCCGCTTTGGTCTTTTTAGATCTTTTTCTTCAGTACCTCCCCAAGTCAGCCTTACCTTCTTATTCCCAATCAAATGCTATATCCTCGTAATCAAAAAAAACATTTTGAAATTACCATTACTAATAACAAGACTTTTACGCCGGAAACTGCAAAAACGTTAGCAAATATGGAACTAATATGATTGAATTCTGGGTGGAGCGTTAAAATTTATGCCATTTCTAAGTTAATTTAATGTTTACCAAATAAATGAAACCATGTGTGGCAGGCAGGTATTCTCAAAAACTGGATCTTAAGAACGTTGAGGACCAACTAAAATTGAGTTTGTCAGACCGGGCCGTTAATTGGAAGTCTTCCTTCAATATTGCTCCTTCCCAATTGGCTCCTGTAGCTACCTCAAATGAGTCCGATTTAATAGATGTCATTCATTTTGGTTTAGTGCCACATTGGGCCAAAGATAAAAAAGTCATATACAAAATGATCAATGCACGTTCCGAGACCATAATCGAAAAACCCTCATTTAAACCCCTGTTGATAAACAACAAAAGATGCTTGGTACTTGCTGACAGCTTTTTTGAGTGGCGAAAAGACGGCAAGGAAAAGCAGCCGTTTAGGATTTACCTTCCCGAAAGGGAGGTCTTCTTTTTTGCAGGGCTTTACTCGAGTTGGAAAGATCCCGAGGGAGAAATTTACAATTCCTTTGCCATTATCACCACCGCCCCAAATGCGCTTATGGAAAAAATCCATGATAGGATGCCGGTAATTCTGACCCCCGAAGAAGAAAAACTATGGTTGGATCCCGATCAAAACCCCAAGGATCTGATAAAACTTTTGAATGCATATCCGGCCGATGCCATGAAAGCATACGAAATCTCTACCGAGGTAAACAAGCCAGCAAACAACTACCCGGAAATCTTGGATCCGGTTGCGGAGTAGGTTGTTTTGCCTGTACAAATATCAAAGATTAGTTGATTATTTAAAAAAAACGAATTTGGGGCTTCCCCTTTGGGTCGGGCTACCACTTCGTTTCCATTCCAATCTTTTTCCTCCCGCTTCCCTCCCAAAAAAGAATTTCCTTTTCTCTCCCTAGGCCGTAAAAGGGTGATGGAATAATTTATAATTGTCTCGATTCGGAATAAGACAAATTAGTGAAAGATTTCGGGTCTTTCTTCTATAGTATTTGAACGCCCAGACATGTCATTTCTGAGATATGGGCGTCTCTTATTAGCGTGCG
>JAGYIZ010000048.1 GCA_018402425.1 Candidatus Atribacteria bacterium
ATTTAGTGCATTATTCTGTATTAAAAAATGAAAAATTAAAATCAGTTACATCTAAGAAAGATATTGCCCTGATCGTAGTTAGCAGTAGAAATTTTATTGAAACGCCGGGGATTATCGAGAGAATTACTCGTCCCTTGGCCGAGAATAACATCAACATTCTGGAAATGACGACTATAAAAACCGATATCTTAATATTTGTTTCCTGGTGCAATAAAGATATTGTCTATCAATTGGTTAGTCATTCGCTTGGTGAAATAGGCATTACCACTTGATAATATGTTAATAAATAGTGATTGGAATAAGAAATTAGAAAAATTTTAATAGGAGGACTGTAAAATGTTTAATGGATCACTTGTGGCTTTAATTACGCCTTTTGATGAAAATAATCAAATTGATGAACAAGGAATAAAGAAACTGGTTGAATTTCATATAAAAAACGGGACTGATGGTATTGTTCCCTGTGGGACTACGGGAGAATCTCCAACCCTAAGCCATGAAGAGCATAAGAAAGTAATAGAATTAACTGTGAAAGCAGTTGGCGGGAGAGTGCCGGTAGTAGCGGGGACCGGGTCAAATTCTACTGAAGAAGCTATTGACCTTACCTCTACTGCTAAGGATATAGGGGCTGATGGTGTTTTGCTGGTAATGCCCTATTATAATAAACCTACTCAAAAAGGTCTTTATATGCATTTTAAGACTATTGTAGATAAAGTTAATATCCCGGCAGTGGTATATAATGTTCCAGGTCGCTCAAGTGTTAATTTATTACCTTCTACGCTGGCAGAACTGGCTGAATTAAAAAATATTGTAGCAGTGAAAGAAGCAAGCGGTAATCTTGAACAGATGACTGAGATAATGTATTTATGCGGTAAAAAAATTACACTTTTATCCGGAGATGATAAGATTTTACTTCCTGTTCTGTCTATAGGTGGCAAAGGTGTTATATCGGTAGTTGCTAATATTATCCCGAAAGAAGTTTCTTTAATGGTAAAAGAATTCCAAGGAGATAATTTTCATGAAGCTCAAGATATTTTTATGAAAACAATCTATCCCTTAAGCCGAGCAATGTTCTATGAAACCAACCCCATCCCGGTTAAAACAGCTGCCCGTTTAATGGGGTTACCGGCAGGAAGTTTGCGTTTACCCATGGTTGATATGGAAGATAATCACTTTAGGCAGTTAAAAAACGATTTAGAACGATTTGGGTTATTGGAGGGTTAAATGATGAATCGGGTTATTGTTTGTGGAGGATGCGGCAAAATGGCTTCATTGATTGCCAGGCAAATTTACAATGCGCAAGATCTTGAACTTGTTGGAATTATTGAGTCCCCAAAACATCCTTCTGTTGGTGAAGATTGGGGAATTGCAACTGGAAGTGGTAAAACAAATGTCAAAATAGAGACAGAATTAGAGAGCATTATTAATAATTGTGATGTTGTTGTAGATTTTACTAATCCGGAAGCAACGATGGAGCATTTAAAAATTTGTTCTCAGAATAAAAAAGCAATGGTTATTGGAACAACCGGACTAAACGAATCACAAGTGCCTGAAATAGAAAAAATGTCCAAAATAATTCCAATAGTGTTTTCACCCAATATGGCATTAGGTGTGAATTTGTTATTTGATTTGGTAAAAAAAGTATCAAGTGTATTAGATGATGAATATGATATTGAGGTTGTAGAAACGCATCATCGTTATAAAAAAGATGCACCAAGCGGTACAGCAAAGAAAATTGCTGAGATAATTGCCCGGGAAAGAAATATAAAATTGGATGAAAAAGCAGTTTATGGCCGTTCTGGAAATATTGGTGCGAGGAATAGGGGTGAAATTGGTATTCATGCTATTAGAGCAGGAAACATAAGCGGAGAACATACGATTATTTTTAATTCCTTAGGGGAAAGATTGGAACTAACCCATAAAGCTTACAGCAGGGATGCATTTGCTGAAGGAGCAGTTAAAGCAGTTCATTATATTCTAAATCAACCGAAAGGTCTCTTTTCAATGAAAGAGGTATTGAACTTATAGAGCTAGTTTTGTTGATAATTCATAAGAATAAATAAATTTCTGACATTGAATCTTGTATCTTTAGTGCCTGGATTAAAAATGTTTCTACTATTAGATGCTTTGCAGGATTAAGGCCTTATACGGATGATAGTCTTCCCATTTTAGGTAGCGTAGAAAGCGTGAAAGGTTTTATCATGGCCGCAGGCCATGAGGGTGATGGAGTTGCTCTTGTACCTATTACCGGGAAATTAATTTCCGAATTAGTTCTAAAAGGGCAAAGCAGCATACCGTTGGATGCATTTAATCTAACAAGGTTCAATAACTGAATATTTTAAGCACTTACCAATAAAACATGCAGTGATTTAAAATTAACAAACAACAATCTTAATCAAATTTACCCATTAAAAAAAGTTAAGATAAAGTGATTATATAGATAGAATAATAACCGAATTTGGGGAATTTAAGATAATATAATCATTTTATATTTCATTATTGAGAGTTACAGTATTTTTTATCAAAAGCGGAATATGTTATAATAATATTGGAAGTAATAAATATTACTCTGATAATTTAGAAAGGAGGAGAAGGTAATGATACTGGTAAAAGTTTTTGGAGTAGCAGTGGATCCTGTGACCAAAGGTTTTGTGGTAATTTTAAAAGATCATGATGAAAAAAAATGGCTACCGATATGGATAGGTCCCTATGAGGCTAAAATGATTTCTATGGCATTGGAAAAATCAATACCCAATCGTCCTTTTTCTCCCGATCTAATCAAGAATATTATAGAGTCTGCTGCACTGGGAGTTGAAAAAATTGTTATTTCTGATATTAAAAACAATACCTATTATGCAACAATATGGTTAAAAAAGGGAGAAAAACAGTTATTGGTTGATGCCAGACCGAGTGATGCCATTGCCGTGGCTTTAAGGCTTGAGTCACCCATTTTTATTGCTGATGAAGTTATGAAAAAAGCCTCTATATCTCATTCCTCCAAGGAAGAAGAGGTATCCACGCGTTTAGCTCAACTTAAAAATGAATTACAGAATGAGGTTGATAAGGAAAATTATGAAAAGGCAGCAGAGTTAAGGGATGAGATTAAAAAAATGGAAAAGATGAAAAATATTCCACCGCTTAGGCCTACTTAAAGTAGTTGTTTATGCATTATTAATCCATTAATTTAAATATTGTTCAACAGGGTATGAATAACTTACATTTGCAAGTAGCCATTTAAACAATCGAAGGTTTTGTTCAGGAGGTACAATTGCAAAAAAGGAAAATCAGAATTAGTCAGGAAATTTTTAAAAAGTTTCCACAATTTAAACGTGGCATTATTCTGGTGAAAGACATTCGAATTATTGAAAAAAATAAAAGAATAAAAAAACCCCTGAATAGGATTATAGAGCAAAGGCAGTCTGAAAAAGTGGATTATAATGAACATCCTTATCTAAAAGCATGGGATGAGGCACATATTAAATTTGGATCTGACCCTGAGCAATATCTGCCTTCTATTAAGGCACTATTATCCAGGGTGATGGGTGGCGGTGGTTTGCCTTCTATAAATTCAGTTGTTACCCTATTTAATTATATTTCCATTAAACATCTAGTTCCTTGTGGAGGAGATGATTTAAATAAGATTATGGGCAATCTTTGTTTAGATTTTGCCACCGGTAATGAGTTGTTTACCGGTTTAGGAAGTAAAGAAATTGAACACCCGGATAGGGGAGAAGTAATTTATTATGATGACCAGAGTAGTCAGGTTATGTGCCGAAGATGGAATTGGCGAAATGCGGAATTTTCTAAGATAACTACTGAATCTCAGGAGATTATTATAAACATTGATGGCATTAACGGAATTCCCCAATCAATTATTGCTGAAGCAAGAGATGAACTGGCAGAATTACTGAAAATCCACTGTAACGCAAACTTAACAACAGATTTGTTAACTAAAAATCACCAGGAAATATTCTTATCTGAGTGATTTTATCTTCTTTTGTATAATTTTTTAAGGATAAAAATCAAAAAATATTTATAATATATTATTACGATATTTGGATAATTGACACTAGCAGTATAATAATAATATGGTAATATTGCTATAGAAAGGAGATAAAAGATGATGCAATTTGATAAATTTACCGTTAAAGCCCAGGAAGCCATTGGTCAGGCACAGCAATTGGCTTTACAGTACAGTCAACAGGAAATCAAGAGCGAACATTTGCTCCTGGCTTTGATTCATCAAAAGGAAGGTATTATACCATCAGTTTTAAGCAAACTAGAGATAGATGTTAATGATTTAGAATCATTTCTAGAGAATAAATTAAAACAACTCCCCAGTGTCTCTGGCGGTGGGGCAAACCAATATGTCGGGAATGAATTAAATGTAGTTTTTAATAAAGCGACTCAGGAAGCCGCTAAACTAAAAGATGAATATATTAGTACGGAACATTTATTCCTTGCCTTAATCGAGCTGGAGGGAAGTTCTTTTTCTCAATATTTCAAAGAAAAAGGCATTAATCGGGACAATATCTATCAATCATTGATGAATATCAGAGGAAATCAAAGAATAACAGATCAGAATCCAGAAGACAAATACCAGGCTCTGGAAAAATATTCTCGTGACCTAACTCAGTTAGCCAGACAGGGAAAATTGGATCCGGTTATTGGAAGAGATGATGAAATAAGACGAGTGATGCAGGTGTTGTCAAGGAGAACAAAGAATAATCCTGTATTAATTGGAGAGCCTGGAGTAGGGAAAACAGCAATCGTTGAGGGCTTAGCACGTAGAATAATAAGTAGAGATGTGCCCGAAGGGTTAAAAAATAAGAAAGTAATTGCCCTGGATATTAGTGCTTTAGTAGCCGGGGCAAAGTTTAGGGGAGAATTTGAAGATCGACTAAAGGCTGTTTTAAAGGAAGTAGAAAAGGCAGAAGGATCTATTATTTTATTTATTGATGAGATGCATACACTGGTTGGTGCCGGAGCTGCCGAGGGTGCTGTAGATGCTTCTAATATGTTAAAGCCTGCCTTGGCACGAGGTGAGCTGCATTGTATCGGAGCTACAACATTAAAAGAATATCGCAAGCATATTGAAAAAGATGCAGCTTTGGAGAGAAGATTTCAGATGGTACTGGTGAAAGAACCGGCTGTTGAGGATACTATTGCTATATTAAGAGGATTAAAAGAACGTTATGAAGTACATCATGGTGTAAAAATAATGGATTCTGCATTAATCGCAGCAGCAACACTATCCAATCGTTATATTACCGATCGTTTTCTACCTGATAAAGCAATTGATCTGGTTGACGAAGCAGCTTCAGGGCTACGCATGGAAATAGATAGTATGCCTATTGAAATCGATGAAATCGAAAGAAAAATTATGCAACTTCAGATTGAGAAGCAGGCTTTGAAAAAAGATAATGATAGTGTTGCCAGGGATAAAATAAAAAATATTGATCAGACATTAGGTAATCTTAAAGAACAAAAAAATAGTCTAATGTCCAGGTGGAATCACGAAAAAGAAATTATTCAAAGAATTAACCAAATTAAAAGTGATCTGGAAAAAGCCAGAACCGAAACTGAACAGGCAGAAAGAAGCGGTGATTTAAATCTTGCTGCAGAGATAAAATATGGTAGAATACCGGAATTAGAAAAACAATTAGAAGAAAATAATACAAAAATTGCCTCTTTGCAAAAAAGTTCTCGAATGCTTAAGGAGGAAATTACTGAAGAGGATATTGCTCTAATTGTCTCTAAATGGACCCATATCCCCGTAGGTCGTTTAATGGAAGGGGAAACTGAAAAATTAATTCACATGGAAGAAGAATTAAAGAAAAGAGTTATAGGCCAAGATGAGGCGGTAAGTCTTGTTTCGAATGCCATAAGGCGTTCCAGGGTAGGAATTTCTGATCCTAATCGGCCGGTAGGCTCTTTCATATTTATGGGTCCCACGGGAGTAGGCAAGACTGAACTAGCTCGTAGTCTGGCGGCATTTCTCTTTAATGATGAGAATGCATTAGTCAGAATTGATATGTCTGAATATATGGAAAAACACAGCGTGGCAAGATTAATTGGTGCACCTCCTGGTTATGTTGGTTATGAGGAAGGTGGACAATTAACAGAAGTAGTAAGACGCCGGCCTTATTCGGTAATCCTATTTGATGAGATTGAAAAGGCACATAACGATGTATTTAATATATTGCTGCAAATTATGGATGATGGAAGATTAACTGATGGGCAGGGTAGAGTTGTTAATTTTAAGAATGCTATTCTGATCATGACATCTAATATTGGTAGCGAATATATATATCAAATGAATTCAGCCAACAAGGAAGAAATAACCAGGCAAATCAATCAGGTTTTAGGGGATCATTTCAAGCCTGAATTCTTAAACCGAGTTGATGAAATTGTTACTTTTAATCGATTGAATAAAGAACAGATTATCCAAATTGTTGATATTCAACTGGAAATTCTTAAAAATCGCCTAGAAGAGAAGAAAATTAAGTTAAAGGTAACTTCAGAAGCAAAAGAAGTACTTGCAGAGAGAGGTTTTGATCCACAATATGGTGCCAGACCTTTAAAAAGAACCATCCAGCGATATGTTCAGGATCCGCTGGCATTACAAATGCTGGAAGGAAAGATTAAAGAAAAGGATAATGTCCAAGTTGAATTTGATGAAAATAAGAAGGGAATATTATTTAATAAATTAGATTAAAATATGAGTATTACAATTAGTTTATTATTAAATAGATATTGGTAAAAAGATGTATTTTATAAATGAAAAGCATTTGTTTGATTTATATCAAAAAAGAATCTAGACAAATGCTTTTCATTTATTGTTAATTTTTGTTTTTAAGGGAAATACAGGCCTGCTGTTACCGGAATCCATAAACTAAGTTGTGGTAAAAATGTAAGAATAACAAGAGCTATTATTGCAGCAATTAAATATGGCCAAATCTCCTTGGTTAATTTATCCATAGTGCTATTAACTAAATTCGCAGCAACATAAAGATTAACTGCTACCGGTGGCGTAATTTGTCCAATGGATAGTGCAATAACAAAAAGAACACCGAAAAAAAGAGGATCGATTTCATAATAAACTAAAATAGGCATAAAAATAGGTACAAAACATAGGTTATGGAAATTGCGTCAAGAAACATGCCTACATAATAATAGCAACATTAGCCATTAGTAAAATAATAATTGGAGTTTTGGCAATCTGGATAATTGTTTCGGCAATGGTATCGATAACTCCGAGAACAGCAGCAGCAATCGAAAATTGGGTAGCAAAGGTCACTACAAACATAACAACCGAAGAAGTTACAACAGTTCCTACCAAAGCTTCATATAAATTTTTAAAATTTAAAGTTCGGTAGACAAACAATCCTACAAAAATACTGTAAAATACAGCAAATACGGCAGCTTCAGTTGGAGTGGCAATACCGGCATAAATTCCTCCAAGTATAATAATTGGAGCCAACAAAGCCCAAATCGCATCTTTCAAAGTATGCAATATTTCTTTGCCAGACCCTCGTTCACGGATTCCTCGAAAACCCCTTTCACGAGAAATAAAATAAGCTGCAACCATAAGAGAAAAGCCAATAAATATTCCCGGAATAATTCCTCCTAAAAATAGTGCGCCAACAGAAACACCTGTTACATTTCCATAGATAATAAAGGCAATACTTGGAGGAATTATAATTGCCAAACCGCTGGCAGCAGCAATAGTTGTAGCGGAAAAGTTTTTATCATAATTCTGTTTTATCATTGCCGGGATTATGGTAAGTCCAACTGCCGCAGTAGTAGCCGGACCGGAACCGGATACAGCCCCCCAAAAAAGGCAAGTTATAATCCCTGCAATAGCAAGTCCTCCAGCAGCGCGACCCACTACAACTGTAGCTAAATCTGATATCTTTTGTGCCATTTTTGCTTTTGACATCAAAGTGCCTGCTAAGATAAAGAAGGGTATGGCTATAAGTGGAAATTTTGCAATTCCGGCAGAATAGTTTCTTGAAACCATAGTTACCCCTATATCAAATTGCCAGATGGCAAAAATAGAAGCAAAACCTATTGCGGTACCGATAGGGACTCCAATAAATAAAAGTATAAAGAAAATGCCAAATAAAATCAAAACTTCCATCATTTGGCCTCCTTGTCAATCTGCTTAAATTCTTTGATTGTACCTTTGATTATATTCTTAAAGACGAATAAAGAAAAAATTGGAGTACCCATAGTATAGATCCATTGGGGGATTCTTAGTGCCTCGCTCTCCATTTTAAAAATAGTCATATCCATGTAAATTTCTCTGATTGCATAATAATTAACAAGGAGAAAAAGAGAAATGGCTATAATGGCGGATATTGCTGATGCAATCTTTCTTGAAACTTTCGGTAGTCTTTCGTAGATTGTAACCATACCCAGATGAGCACTTCTCTCAAAGGCAATGGCAATTCCTAATGTGGTCATCCAGACAAAGAAATGAATAGTGATTTCTTCAGTAAAAGCCAATGATAGATGGAGAAACCATCGACTAATGACATTTATGAAAGCAATCGAAGCCATAATGGACAACAAAATTGCTGATATTAATTCTTCAGGTATAATCTTGAATTTTTTCATCATTATATCTCCTCAATATTTACAAGAAATAGGGGGGATAATTGATATCCCCCCTATAATAGCAATATATTTGCAATTATTATTTAGTCATATCGTCAATAGCGGCATCAAACAAATCTTTACCAACTATATCAACCCATTTATCCATAACCGGCTGGGTAGCCTCGATAAATACATTCAATTGTTCTGGAGTTAGGTCGACAACCTCTGCACCTTGACTTTTTACGTATTCAATCTGATCAACAATTTCCGGCTCATAGCCAAATTTGTCTCTCAAGATATTAATTGATGTATCTCCATCAAGACCTCTTCTGACAAAAGCTTTTTCCCACTCGCCAGCTTCCCTGGCTGCTTCCTTGACTGCTAATTGAATAATCTCAGGGAAAGAATCCCATACTCTCTTGTTAACACAGAATAACAGCGGGTCAGCCAAATAATTCCAATTAGTTATATATTCATGGTATTCCCAAATGTTCACTGGTAATAATACACCATAAGGATTTTCCTGACCATCTACAGCGCCTTGCTGAAAGCCTGTTACGGCATCAGCCCAATTCATGTGGATTGGATCTGCGCCTAATTGCTTAAATATGTCGTCATAGATAGCGGTTGGACATACACGAACTCTTAAGCCCTTCATATCTTCAGGGCTTGTTACAGGTCTGATGCTATTGGTAAGTTGTCGAAATCCATTTTCACCCCAGGCTAATGCAACTACCTGCATTTTTTCCATTTCCTCAATTAACATTTGTCCTGCTTTACCATATTCAATTCTGTCTAAATTTTTGAAGGTGTTGATAAAGAAGGGGAGAGAAAACAGGTTATGGGATTTAATAACTGCTGAAGAATTAATCGTTGATTCCACAGCAAAATCAATACTTCCTTCAGCGACTGCCTGCAGCCAATTCATTTGTTTTCCGGCAAGTAATTGACTCCCCCAATAAGGTTTTATGATAATTTGGCCATTAGTTTTTTCTTTTACCAGATCTGCCCATTTTTGTGCTCCCATTCCCCAGCCAAATGTATTTCCTACATTAACAGTCATGGTGTATTCTCTTTTTGGTGTGAAATCAGCAGCTACACCGAAAGAAAAACAGGTTGCTAGTATAGCAAAGATAAGTACAGTAAGTAATAATATTTTCTTCATTAAATTTTCCTCCTCTAATTTTTAATTATTATAATAAACATCTACATACATACAATTTTATTTTTTATCCACCCCCTTATTTTTTATTAATTCAGGTTTTTCAATGTGTTGTGCTAATATATCTAAAAACCGTGCTGCATCTGCTCCATCAATAACTCTATGATCATATGAAAGAGAAAGAAAGGCCAATTCTCTTATTGCAATTTTATCTTCATCTATTATATAGGGTTTTTTTATGATTCTTCCTATACCAAGAATAGCTACTTCGGGTGGATTTAAAACAGCTGTGAAAAAATCTGTTCGCATCATCCCTAAATTAGTAATGGTAAATGTCGAATCGTTAAGTTCGTTTTCTTTAACTTTATTGATCCTAGCTCTATTGGAAAGGTCTATAATATTCTCCTGAATATTTTTTATATCAAGCGTATGTGCGTTTTTGAGTACCGGTACTATAAGTCCCTTTTCTGTATCAACTGCCAATCCAATATTTACAATATTATATTCCTTTAAACAATCTTTTTCAAAGTGAGAATTAAATTGTTTTAATCTTAATAGTACTTTGCATAGTAAAAAAATAATACCAGAAGTAATACTCACCCCAAGCGATTTGGTTTGTTTTTTAAATTGGGTAAAATCGACTTCGGTTGAATTAGTAAGGGTAATGGAATTATGGTAAGATTTAGATAACCTTTCTATTATTGTTTTTCTTAAACCCGATAACTTTTCTATCTTAAAATCATCTTTCTGTTGTTGTTCTAAAAAGGCAAGAATATCTTGCTTTGTAATTCTTCCTCCAGGACCTGAACCTTGAACCTTGGATAATACAATGCCATTTTCTTTTGCCATTTTTTTTGCCAACGGGGAAGCTTTAATATTTGGAATATTTTCATTTATTCTCTTAGTTTCTTTAACTGGAAGTTTGTCTGAGATATTTTGATAAAGGTGCTTTTTGTTCAATTCTCCCAGATCTTTTTCTAACTGGGATTGCTCATTTTTTTCTCCGATAATTGCAATAACATGACCAACCTGATATTCTTCGCCTTCCTTACCTAATATCTTTAATAATATACCTGATGTCGGGGAAGTTATTTCATTACTAATTTTATCTGAGGATACCTCTAATAGAGAGTCTCCTTTTTTAACTAGCCCACCTTCCTTTTTTAGCCACCTTTCAATATATCCTTTTTCCATTGTTAATCCAAATTTTGGCATTCTTATTTTATACATTATTACATTTCCCCCATCATTTTTTTTGCTGCAGTGATAATATTTTGCTTATCCGGTGTCACAAAGTTTTGCAATACAGAGCTAAAAGGCATTGGTACATTATAAGCTCCAATCCTGATAATTGGTGCATCCAGTGAATCAAAAGCTTCTTCCTGTATAGTGCTGGCTATTTCGGCTCCCCAGCCAGCTCTTCGCCAGGTTTCATGAGCAATTATCAGTCGATTGGTCTTTTGGACTGATTTGATTACAGTTTCTTTGTCCCATGGAAGAAGAGTTCTCAAATCGATAATTTCCAAATCTATTCCATCTTTAACCAGTTCATTGGCAGCTTTTAATGATTCATGGACCATCCTGGAAATGGTTACTACAGTAATATCTTTCCCTTCTTTTTTGATATCTGCTTTTCCCAGAGGGATAAGGTATTCTTCCTCAGGTACTTCGCCTTTTTGTGAATAAAGGGACTTGTGTTCGAAACAAATAATGGGGTCATCACTTCTTAGGGAAGTTTTAATCATACCTTTTATATCATAGGGTGTGGAAGGAATTATAATCTTAATTCCCGGTATATGCATGAATATTGTTTCAATAGATTCAGAATGTTGTGCTGCTGCCGAGTTAGAAACTCCATCCGGTCCCCGAAGTAATAGATGAAGTTTACCTTGACCACCGGTCATATACCTAATTTTTTCAATTTGTAATGTAATTGATTGTATTCCGGTAAATAAAAAGTCTGAAAAATGAAATTCTACCATGGGGCGCATTCCAACCAGGGCTGCACCAAGTGCTGATCCGTAAATAGCTTCTTCAGAAATTGGGGTGTCAAAAATGCGATTGGGGAACTTTCCTAAAAGTGATTTATAGGCACCAAAAATTCCGCCTTGTTTTGCAATATCTTCACCATAAGTAAAAATAGTATCATCTCTTTGCATTTCTTCCAAAATTGCTTCACCAAGCGCTTCGGAAAAGGTAATAGTTTTCATTTTTTCCTCCTTTAATAATCGTAACCTGTGTCGTCTACAAATAAATCGGTTAATGCTTCTTCCGGTAATGGTTCAGGGCTATTTTCGGCGAATTTTATAGCTTCTAGAATTTGATTATCAAGCCTTTCGTTAATGTTGTTAATTTCTTTTTGATTTAATATTTCCCAATTTATAAGTTGTTTTTCAAATATATTGATTGGTTCCTTCCCCCAAAAATTATTAACTTCTGTTTGTTCCCGATATTTAGTTGGGTCACCGACAAAATGTCCCTTAAGTCGATAAGTTTTCGCTTCAATCAAAGTTGGTCCACCCTTATCGCGAGCTCTTTCTACTGCTTCTTTTGCTGCTTCATAGACAGCTAATACATTGTTACCATCAATAGTTACACCGGGTATACTATAACTAATTGCGCGATCTGATATATTTTCTACTGAGGTTGTTTCTTGTTTTTTTGCAGTTGAAGCATACTGGTTGTTCTCATTGATAAAAACTACCGGGAGACGAAAAATTGAAGCAAAATTTAAACTTTCGTGAAATGCACCTGTATTTGCAGCACCATCACCAAAGAAAGCAATAGCAACTTGTGATGTTTCTTTTATTTTTATTCCAAGCCCTGCGCCAATAGCGATAGGTAATCCACCACCTACTACACCGTTAGCTCCCAGAACTCCAACAGAAAAATCTGCAATATGCATTGAACCGCCTTTGCCTTTACAGTAACCAGTTGTTTTTCCAAAAAGTTCTGCCATCATTAGATTGATATCCCCGCCTTTGGCTATCATATGGCCGTGGCCTCGATGAGTGCTGGTGATATAGTCGTTCTTATTCAGTGTAGCCATTACTCCAGCAGCTATAGCTTCTTCTCCAATGTATAGATGGATGAACCCAGGAAGCTTTCCTTCTAAAAAAAGTTGTTCTGCTGCTTGCTCAAATTTTCTAATTTTTTGCATTACTTCGTAGAGAGACGTTAGGAATTTTTGAATATTTCATATATTAACCTCCCAATATAGAAATAAAAATTACTATACTAATATATAATCTAAGCATTTCACATGCCACCAGCCTTGAAGATTAAAGAAAATTGAGTGGGATTTCTCTTGTATAACCTATTTTTTATAATTTCATAGATATTAAGACATTTCTTGTCTTAACAATGTTTGTTAAAAAATAAAACACTATTGTAAGGAACTGTTAAGATATTTTACATAATTGCTATATTAAAAATATGCGTAGTGCTCGTATTCGTGAATTTGGCTTTTATTCAAATTCCATTTTTTTATATAACGGTAAAGAGTAGGGCGAGAGAGTTGTAATTTATTTGCGGCCTTGGTTATATTCCAATCTGTCTGGGTTAAAATATTGATAATTTGTTGTCGCTTATTATCTTCAATTGAAGATAATTCTGTATCAGCTTGTGTGTTAATTATTTCTTTTGGGAGATATTGAGAAGTAAGGATATTTTCTTCGCAGAGATTTAGTGCTCTTTCAATGATATTTTCTAACTCTCTGATATTACCGGGAAAATTGTATTTTAGTAATGGCTGAACAAAATTTGAGCTGATTTCAGGTATGTTCCTTCCCAACTTAAGAGATAATTTTTTATTAAAATGATCGATGAGTTGGGGAATGTCTTCTTTTCTTTTTCTTAAACTTGGCAGATTTATTTTTATGACATTAATCCTATGATAGAGGTCATTACGAAATTTTCCAAGTCGAATTTCTTTATATAAATCTTTATTAGAAGCAGTAATAATTCTAACATTAACCGGGATTTGTTTGATTCCTCCAACTCGAATAATTTGTCTTTCCTGAATAACTCTCAATAATTTTATCTGAAGACTTATTGGTAATTCACCGATTTCATCTAAAAATATTGTCCCTCCATTGGCTAGCTCAAATTTACCAGTTCTTCCTTTTTTATCAGCTCCAGTAAAAGAGCCAGGCTCATATCCAAAAAATTCACTTTCTGCTAAATCCCGTGGGATTGCTCCACAATTAATCGTTACAAAAGGACCATTCCGCCTTTTTCCTTCATAGTGAATAGCTTGAGCGACCATTTCTTTCCCTGTTCCTGTTTCACCCATAATAAGCACATTAGAAGAAGTTTGGGCAGCAAGCTTTGATATTCTAATGGAATCCTTTAATTGCATATTATTACCGATGATGTCACTAAAATTAAATTTTGCCTGTGCCCCGATATAGGAGGTAACAAATTTTCTAACACGAGTAATTTCTCTAAAAAAATCAACTACTCCAGCAAAATTACTATATTCATCTTTGACAATAACTGCAGTTTTTATAAAATGTAAGGCACCCCAGGTAGGGCTATGAATAATAAATTCACGGTCTGTGTAGCCTTTTTGGGTTTTAAATGTAGACAAAATGACTGGTTCAAAATCGACAATATTACCAACATATTGATTAATTGATTGTTGCGGGTTTACGTGTAATATGCTTCCAGCCATGTCGTTCATATATTTTATTTTTGCATCCTTATCCAAATA
>JAGYIZ010000049.1 GCA_018402425.1 Candidatus Atribacteria bacterium
ATTTGTTCACAAAAGAGTTTGGTTAACGGAATTCAAAAAGTTCAAAAAGCAATTTCTACAAAACTTGGTTTACCCATATACAACGGTATACTTTTTGAAGCAAGTAAAGATAATAAAATTCATCTTTTTTCAACTGATTTGGAAATAGGGATTGATTGTTATATTTCAGCCCAAATAATTGAACATGGTTCAGTTGTTATACCAAATAAAATATTTAGCGATTTAATTAGAAAATTTCCGGAAGGAAATATAGAAATTGAAGCAGGGGAAGATAATATTATTTATCTTAAAGAAGAAGACTCCTCTAATTATAAAATCTTTGGCTTTTCTGCCGAAGAATTTTCACCTTTTCCGGATATTCAAAGTAAAACAAAGATAAAACTAACAAAAAAATTATTAAAAGACACTATTCAGGAAGTTATATTAGCTGCTTCTAAAGATGAAAATCGTTCATTTTTAAACGGTTTATTATTTAAAAGAATAGAAAATGGAATTGAAGTTGCTGCTACCGATAGTCATCGCTTAGCTCTAAAAAAAATAAAATTAGCTGAAAAAAGTAAAATAACAGCAGAAAACGAGTTTGAAGTTATTATTCCTCAACGAGCGCTATCTGAATTAGTTAAATTACTTTCCCTTGAAGACGAAGGGTTGGTTGAAATAGGCATAGGAGAAAAACAGGTAGTGTTTATATTGGATCCGGAAGGAGATAAAAACAAAATCAGGGTATTTTCTCGAATTATTGATGGAAAATTTCCGGATTATCATCAAATTATTCCCAGTCAATTTAAAACAACTGTTAAAATAGAAACCGAAGAGTTTAGACAAAGAATGGAAAGAATTACACTATTTGTAAAAGAGGATTTAAATACAGTAAAAATGGAAGTTCATAATTTTAAACAGCAAAAAGGAGAGAATAGAGGAGAGATAATTATTCGGGTCAAGACTCCTGATATTGGTGATGCTTATGAACAAATTCCCTGTATTATTGAAGGAGATTATGTAGAAATTGCCTTTAATTCCCGTTATATAATGGACGTTTTGAGAGTTATCAAAACAGATAATACAGAAATGAAACTAAATGAAAATTTAAATCCCGCTATGATTAGGCCAATCGATAAAGAAAAACAATATAGTTATATATTAATGCCAGTACGAATGGATTAAAAATAGAGGAAGGAAAATAATTTGAATGTCAAAAAAATACGGCTGATTCATTTTAGAAATTTATCAGATTTATCTATTAACTTTAATTCTTCCTTAAATATTTTTATTGGTAATAATGCACAGGGTAAAACTAATATTATTGAATCTATTTATACTTTAATGAGAGGAAGTTCTTATCGCACAGCCGATGATAGTAATTTAATTAACTGGAATAAAGGAAAAACTTACATTTTAGGAGAAGTTGAACGAAACGAAGAAATTTTTCATATTAATATTTTACTGCAAAATAATGAGAAGTCCGAAAATCAGACTACTCAACTTAAAAAAATCATTAAAGTAAATAAAAAATATCAAAAAAAAGCAGGGCTTTTCAAAAAATTTAATCCTATTATTTTTACACCAGAAGATCTTCAAATTATTAAAAGTGCTCCTTCTATACGAAGAAAATTCTTGGATGAAGTGATTATAAATATTAACCCAACTTATTATCAATATTTAAAGAATTATAACCGAATTTTATTTCAAAGGAACACATTACTGAAAAATGAAAGAAGTAAACATGAAATTACTAATCAATTAGCAGCCTGGGACCAAAAAATTATAGAATTAGGGACATTAATTATTTTATATAGAATTAAAATTCTTCAAAAAATAAATCAAAAAGCAAAAATATTTCATCAGATGATGACTGAAAATAAAGAAACAATAAAACTTAAATATAATAGTAATGTATTAACTGATTATACTGACGACAAAGAGGAAATAAGTAAAATTATGAACTTAAAATTAAAAAATGCTCTTGAAAAAGACTTTCAACTAAAGGTAACCACCATAGGTCCACACCGAGATGATTATTTTATAATGAATAATACTGTTGATTTGGGTATTTATGGTTCACAGGGGCAACAAAGAACAGCTGTATTATCTCTAAAACTTGCTGAACTGGAACTTCTTAAGGAAAAAGAAAACGAATATCCTCCATTGTTATTGGATGATGTTATGTCTGAACTTGATCCGGAAAGAAGAATTTTTTTAATTCAGTTAATAAAAGAAAGAGCTGTGCAGACATTTATTACCAGTATTAGACTGGACAATTTATCAGAGATGGATGTAATTAAAAGTGCAAAAATTTTTCAAGTAAAAAACGGAACAGTGGAAGAACAATGAAAAATATTCCCCCAAAACATATTGGAGAGATTATTAATTCCTATTTAAAAGACCGTAATTGGACACAGAGGATTAACGG
The DNA here is from genome assembly GCA_018402425.1 of Candidatus Atribacteria bacterium. Classification (GTDB taxonomy): domain Bacteria; phylum Atribacterota; class Phoenicimicrobiia; order Phoenicimicrobiales; family Stramentimicrobiaceae; genus Oleincola; species Oleincola secundus. The sequence goes on from JAGYIZ010000049.1 coordinate 2,411, forward strand.
GTATAATATATTTCAGTCATGGGAAGATTTTATTCCAAATAAAATTGCCCTTAATGCTAAACCTATAAAAATTCAAGATAATAATCTCTTTATTAGAGTTAAAAATCATGTTTGGGCTAATGAATTAAAAATAAGAAAAGGTGAGATTATAAATTTAATAGAAATCAAAATATTGGGCATAATATAGTAAAATATTATTATTAGAATCGACACCAAATACTTTAAAGATAAATAAAAGTATAACATATAGTTTCTTTATTTATTAAAATATACTATATATAAAAGTAATTAATAAAACATATAAAAGTATTTTAAATGCACAATAAGACAATCTTTCACGGCTTATTTATTGACAAAATTTTTATTATATAGTATTATATTGATTAATAAGCTACTAAATATAATGTTTATTCATAAGCCGTGGCTGCCGGTCACGGTTTAATTTTGTCTGTTGGAGTACAAAAGAAATGGTTAGAAATATAATTCCCAATCAATCTCAATATACTGCTAAAGAAATCCAGGTTCTAGAAGGCCTGGAGGCTGTTAGAAAAAGACCGAGTATGTATATTGGAACTACCGGGGCCCGAGGTTTACATCATCTTGTTGATGAAGTGGTGGATAACAGTATTGACGAAGCAATGTCAGGTTATTGCACTAAAATCCAGATTATAATTCATCAGGATAATAGTGTTACGGTAATTGATGACGGTCGTGGTATCCCTGTAGATATACACAGTAATACAAACCTACCAGCTGTTACCACTGTTCTTACTAAATTACATGCTGGAGGAAAATTTGGCAGCGGAAGCTATCAAGTTTCCGGAGGTCTTCATGGTGTTGGAATATCTGTGGTTAACGCTTTATCAGAATGGCTGGAAGTAACAGTAAGCAGGGATAAAAAGATTTATAGCCAGAAGTTTGAAAGAGGAAAGCCAATTAATGATTTGACGGTAATTGGGAGCACCAAAAAGACCGGTACTCAAATCACTTATCGGCCGGATCCGGAAATATTTGAAGAAGTAAATATTAGTTTTGACATTATTGCCCATCGCTTAAAGGAGCTTGCTTTTCTTAATGCGGGAGTAAAAATAGAATTAATAGATGAACGGGATAATAGGAACGTTATCTATAAATATGATGGCGGAATTATTGAATTTGTTAAATATCTAAATAAAAACAGGGATGTACTTTTTGGCAAGCCCTTTTATATTAATGGTAAAAAGGATGACATAGAGGTAGAGATTGCTATTCAGTATAATTCCGGATATTTAGAGAACATTCTTTCTTTTGCCAATAATATTCATACCGAAGAAGGCGGTACCCATTTATCGGGATTTAAAACTGCTTTAACAAAAACCATAAATGATTATGCTAAAAATGATAGTATTCCAAACCAAAAAAAATATTCATTAAAAGGAACCGACCAAAGTCTTTCCGGAAACGATGTGAGAGAGGGATTAACAGCTGTTATTAGTGTTAAACTACTAAACCCCCAATTTGAAGGACAAACAAAAACAAAGTTGGGTAATAATGAGGTTAAAGGTATTGTTTCTTCAATTGTAAATGATAAACTAAGCACTTATTTTATTGAAAATCCTGATATTGTACAAAAAATATTAGCTAAATCAATATCTGCCTTGAAGGCAAGGGAAGCTGCTAGAAGAGCTCGGGAATTAGTCAGACAAAAAAACGGATTAGGCCTGGGTTCCTTACCAGGAAAACTTGCTGACTGTTCTGAACGCGATCCTTTTCACCGGGAAATATTTATAGTTGAAGGTGATTCGGCAGGAGGATCAGCGAAACAGGGTAGAGACCGGAAGTTTCAGGCCATTTTGCCGCTCAGGGGTAAGATTTTAAATGTTGAAAAGGCACGGCTGCATAAAATATTAGCAAATAATGAAATCAAATCAATTATTACTGCATCCGGCATACAAATCGGAGAGGATAGTGAATTTGACCTTGCCCAGCTGAGATATCATAAAATTATTATTATGACTGATGCTGATGTTGACGGAGAACACATCAAAACTTTATTATTGACATTTTTTTATCGTTATATGAGACCTTTGGTGGAAAAAGGGAAAATATTTATTGCCAGACCCCCCCTGTATAAACTGAGTTATAACAAGAAAAATGATTATCTATTTACCGATGAAGATTTAAATAAAAAAACAAAAGAACTGAAAGGCAATTATTCCATCCAGCGCTATAAAGGGCTTGGGGAAATGAATCCTTCCCAATTATGGGAAACTACTATGAATCCGGAGACCAGGGTAGTAAAAAGAATTGAATTAGAGGATGTCTTGGAAGCCGACCAGATGTTTACCATCCTTATGGGTGGAAAAGTAGAACCCAGAAAAGACTTTATTTATCAGCATAGTACAGAAGTTGAAGAATTGGATGTTTGATATTTTTAAAATTTAGAAAAGAAAAAGAAATTAAAAAACGAGTTGGTATATTATGAGTAACGATGAAAGCAAAGAAAATCAGGAAGAAAAAGAAGAAATAGAAGAAATAGAAGTCTCAAGACCCCAGGAAATGCCCACTGATATTACAGGTGAAATAAAAACTGCCTATTTAAATTATGCCATGAGTGTTATTATAGGCAGGGCGATTCCGGATGTCCGTGATGGATTAAAACCGGTACATAGACGTGTTCTTTATTCTATGTATAAGTTAGGGAATACCCCGGATAGACCACACAAAAAATCAGCCAGAATTGTAGGGGATACCCTAGGTAAATATCATCCACATGGTGATACGGCGGTCTATGACACTATTGTCAGGATGGCACAGGATTTTTCCATTCGTTATCCGCTGGCAGACGGGCAGGGTAATTTTGGATCCATTGACGGCGATTCGGCAGCAGCCATGCGTTATACTGAGGTCAGAATGTCTCCTCTTGCACAAGAGTTACTTGTCGATATCAAAAAAGATACAGTTGATTTTGTCCCTAATTTTGATAATTCTCTGGAGGAGCCGACGGTATTGCCGGCCCCTGTTCCTCAATTATTAATAAACGGGTCCTCCGGTATTGCGGTAGGTATGGCTACTAATATTCCGCCACATAACCTCGGAGAAGCAATTGATGCCTGTGTTATGCTAATTGATAAGCCGGAAGCAGAAATCAAAGAAATTATGACAGTACTACCGGGACCTGATTTTCCAACCGGTGCTACTATTTATGGTTTATCGGGAATACAGCAAGCATATCAGACAGGAAAAGGCATTATTACCCTGAAGGCTAGAATTATTACCGAGAATTTTGAAAAGAAAAACAAAACAGCTGCACCAGTACTGGTTGTAAAAGAATTACCCTATCAGGTAAATAAAGCCAACCTGGTGGAGGACATCGCTTCTTTGGTTCAAGATAAAAAGATAACCGAAATTAGCGCATTAAGAGACGAGTCAGATAGAAACGGAATGCGGATTGTTATTGAATTAAAGAAAAACAGCAATGTAAATGTAGTTTTAAATAAACTATATAAACATACCAAATTACAAACCTCTTTTGGTATTAATATGTTAGCTATTTCGGATGGAAAGCCTAAACTGCTTAATTTGCGTGATGCATTAAATAGCTTTTTAGCCCATCGCAAGGATGTGGTAGAACGTCGCTCCCGTTATGAGTTAAAACAAGCAAGGGAAAGAGCCCATATTTTGGAAGGACTTAAAATTGCCCTTGCTAATATTGATGAAGTGGTTCAGATTATTAAAAAATCAAAGGATGTGCAATCGGCTCATCAGGGACTCCAAAAACGCTTTAACCTTAGCGATAAACAAGCTCAGGCAATCCTGGATATGCGTTTACAAAGACTTACTTCATTGGAAATAAGGAAATTAGAAGAAGAATATAGACAGCTAATTAAAAGAATTGCTTATTTGCAGGATATTTTAGAGAACGAAAGAAAACTTATGCTTACCATAAAAGACGAACTCCTGGATTTAAAGAAGAAATATGCAGATAACCGGCTTACCCAGATTGTTAAAGAAGAAAAAGAATTTGAAGTGGAAGATTTTATTGCCGAAGAGGATATAGTAATTACTTATACCAAAGACGGATATTTGAAGCGATTACCTCTAAATACTTACCGGAAACAGAGAAGAGGCGGCAGAGGTATTATTGGAATGGGAGTGAAGAAAGAAGATTTAGTAGACAATCTTTATATTACCACTAATTTACATGATATTTTATTTTTCTCTAACAAAGGGACAGTGTATCGAAGAAAAGCTTATCAAATTCCCGAAGGAGGAAGGACTTCAAGAGGTATTGCAGTCGTTAATTTATTAGGAACCCAAAAAGATGAACGCATTACAACAGTTATTCCGATTCGCTCAGATGAGATTAATAAATCTCGAGAGGAAAACAAATGGTTTCTTTATATGGCAACCAAGAACGGGAAGGTCAAAAAGACGCCTTTAAGTGCATTTTCAAGCTTGAAGAACAAGGAAATTATTGCTATTAATTTAAATCCCGGTGATGAATTAATTAGGGTGAGATTGGCAGGTGGTAGGGATAATGTTATCCTGAGCACACGAAAAGGAAAATCAACTTACTTTTCCGGCGAAAATATTCGGTCTATGGGCAGAACTGCCATGGGATGCCGAGGGATGATATTATCAAAAGACGATTACTTACTTGATATCAGTTTGGTCAATCCTGATTCTGAAGAGGACCTGCTTTTAATTACCGAAAACGGTTCAGGCAAAAGAACTCACCTAAAATCTTATCGCTTAGCTAAAGCAAGGGGCTGTAAAGGCGTAAAATCAATACGTTTTAGCAAAGAACGTGGAGAAGTGATATCTGTTAAGGTGGTTAGCGAAAGAGATGAATTGGTTATTATCAGCCAAAAAGGTATTATTATTCGTGTTCCGGTAAAAGAAATCAGCCGTACCGGTAGAAATTCCATGGGTGTAAAGGTTATGAACCTGGGTCAGGATGACAAGGTTGCCAGCGTAGCAACTGTCCCACAATCCCAGGTGATTGATTAATTTTTCATATCACAATTTTCTTTTGACAAAAAAGAAGACCGGTGATAGAATAACAAAAAATTTATATCGGAAGACCGATGAAGGGAAGAGTAGGATAGCAAATATCCGAAGACCAACCCGGAGGTTAAAATAAAATGAGCTGTCTGAACAATCAATATCATTGTTCAGAAATAAAAGTGGAACGAAAAAGCCTTTCGTCTTTAATGTGACGGAAGGCTTTTTTAATATATAGAATATTTATAAACAAAATTAATTGATGAGGTATTTAAGTAATGATGGGAAACAAAGAAGTCGGAATTGGGATTTTAGGATTAGGAAATGTGGGGAAGAGGAACTCTGGATATTATAGATAAAAAGAAAGATTTTATAGAAAAAGAAATAAATCCCCATAAGATAAAATTAGTAGGATTAGTCGATTTAGACATAAAAGAAAGCCCAAGTCCAAAAAATACGATTCTATCTTTACCAGCTCTGCTCAGCAGGTTATTGACCATCCGGAGGCACAGATTATTTTTGAAGCTATTGGTGGTGAATACCATAATCTAATAAAAAAGCCTTAGAGGCGGGTAAGCATGTTTGTAACCCCAAACAAAGAAGTAGTGGCAAAACACGGCTATGAATTAATCAAGATAGCTCACCAAAATCAGGTACAGTTTTTATTTGAAACTTCCGTGGAAGTGCAATTCCTATCCTTGGAGTTATTTCAAACATTTTAACCTCTTGTCCTCTGGATGAAATATCCGGTATATTAAACGGTACGACTAACTATATTTTAGACCTGATGTTTGAGCAGAACATTACCCAGCAGGAAGCATTAATAAAAGCGCAGGAAATGGGCTATGCTGGCGGATCAAGAAAGACATTATGGGCATTGATGCCCTTTATAAAATATTCATTCTATCTTCACTCGTTCGGACCCGATTAAGTCCGATAAGATTGATTATTCCGGCATTACCAATATCGAACATAAGGACATTGAACTTGCTAAAAACTTGGCTATCGGATTAAACTTTTGGCCAGGCCAGGAAGAAAGGGATTGTCTGGATATCCGGGTAGAACCAATGCTTGTTGACCAGAATAATTTTTCTGACCAACATCCATGGTGCCGATAACGGAATAATATTATATGGTGAGAGTTAGGAGAATTGTTTTCCGAGCAGCGCAGGAGGGATTGCGGTGGGAGTATGATTGTCAGTGATATTGTCCGGATAATCAGACAGCCACAATATTTCGAGTATGATTATCTCTTACAGAATTCCAGGAATTAAAGGTTCAGCCGTTTGATAAAGAAGAAAAATTCCTATTTTATAAGAATTCAACAACAAACGAAACAAGGTGTTAGTGATAATAGAGAAAATTTTAGCACAGAACGAACTATTGGTTGAGAAATTTGCTGAAACAAATAGCCAGGATAACAGGAATTAAATATCAGAATCTTAACTGCCCTGTTAAAAGAAGATAAGCTTAAAAAGGTCATTAATGAAATGAAAAACAGAGCAAGAAATTAAAATAATAAATTTTATGAAACTATATAAAAATTCTAGTAAGTAAAATAATATTTATTTAACCATAAAAAGATTAAGGTGAAATTTCAAAGTACAAAGATGGTACTATTGAAAAATATTATAGCTAAAGGTTAAATAAAAAATTGACAAACAATAACATCTTGAAGTTTTTATATTTATGTCAAATTTAGGAGTGAGAAGAATGGTTAAGTAAAAGTTCCTGCTACCAGAAAATCTAGGGTCAGGTTTTGACTGTTTGGGAATGGCTTTATCCCTTTATCTTAATATAGAGATGGAAAATGGACCATGGATTTACTTTTCAAGCAAAGGAGAAGGTTCTGATATTATTTCTTCTGATAGCAATAATTTAATATATAAGGCAGCCTGTCTGGTAATGGAGAAAGCCGGTTTAAACCCCTGAACAACAGGGTATAAAAATATCTATTAAAAACGAGATACCAGTAGAAAGAGGGCTGGGCAGCAGTGCTTCGGCCATTATCGGAGGCATTTTGGCTGCCAGCCAACTCTATGATTTAAATTTAAGCAGGGAAGAAATATTACAAATGGCTTTTTCTCTGGAAGGACACCTGGACAATATTGTTCCTGCTCTCATCGGCGGATTTACTATCTCTTACAAAGATAATAGCGGACAGATAAGGTGGGTTAAATTGGATGTTCCTCATGACCTGCGTGCAGTGGTTGGCATTCCACCCTACACGCTAAGCACGGAAGAAATGCGCAAAGTCTTACCAAAACAGGTTTCGCTTCAAGATGCAGTGGATAATCTGAGCAAGTCTGCATTGTTGGTGAATGCATTACAGCAATCGAAATGGGAACTTATTCCGGAAGCAATGCAGGATCGTCTTCACCAGCCTTTCCGTATGCCGTTTATTAAAGGAGCCAAGAATATTTTTTCGGAGGTTCAAAAAAGCGGGATTGCCGGTGTTGCTCTTAGCGGTTCCGGACCAACCATTATTTCCCTGGTAAAAGATGGAGTGGAAAATGAAATTATCAAAATAATGAGACAAACTTTTAGAAAGGCAGATATAAAGAGCCAGGTAAAAGTATTGGATCCCGATACAGATGGTGCCAGAATAGAAAGAGGGGAAACAACTCATCCTATTATAGTACAGAAATACGGGGGGACTTCAGTTTCTGATATAGAGATGATTAAAAAAGTGGCAGAAAAGATTGTCCAGCAGGCAAGTCAAGGAAATCGGATGATTGTGGTCGTCTCGGCAATGGGCAAAACAACAGATGAATTAATAAAAAAATCCTATGAGATATTAGAAGATCCCAGTGAGAGAGAAATGGATATGTTACTTTCTACCGGTGAACAGGTATCCATTGCTCTGGTTACCATGGCAATTCATGCCCTGGGAGCGGAGGCAATTTCTTTTACCGGAGGGCAGGCCGGCATTATGACCAATAATTCACATACCAAAGCAAGAATTAACAGTGTTAACCATCAGCGTATTAAAAAAGCCCTTGATCAGGGGAAAATTGTCATTGTAGCCGGTTTCCAGGGTATTGACAGTGAGGGGAATATAACTACGCTGGGAAGAGGTGGTTCAGATACAACGGCAATTGCGCTGGCAGCCAGGATGAAAGCTGACTGTTGTGAAATATATACAGATGTGGATGGTGTCTATACGGCAGACCCGACTTTGGTACCGGAAGCTCGGAAAATAAAAGAAATTTCTCATGATGAAATGTCAGAAATGGCCATTCTAGGCGCCAAAGTATTATATTATCGGGCAATCGACATTGCCAGAAACTATCGGGTAAATATTTTAGTAAAATCAAGTTTTCATAATGGTAACGGAACAGCAGTTCAAACCAGAGAGGAGATACCCATGTTAGAAAAAGTACAAGTAAGAGCGGTAACTCATGAAATTAATGTCGGTAAAATTATTCTGAAAGATGTTCCCGATATTCCCGGAATTGCCGCAAAGCTTTTTAAAGCGCTGGCAAGCAAGGATATTATTGTTGATATGATAATCCAGAGTGCCGAACATGATAAAGTTAATGATATTGCTTTTACAGTAGCTTTGGGAGATTTGGAAAAAGCAATTAAAATTACCAAGAAAGTAGCAAAAGAAGTTGGTTCACCACAGGTTTTTTCTGATAAAGAAGTAGCCAAGATATCTATTGTTGGTGCGGGCATTACTTCAGATCCCCTGATCGCAGCTCGCATGTTTGAAGCACTGGCAAATAATCATATCAATATTGACATGATTAGTACATCAGGAATGAGAATTTCCTGTATTATCCATCAGGACCATATTACAGATGCCGTAAGGGCTGTTCATCGGGAATTTCATTTAGACGAAGAAGGTGATGAAAATGAAATATTATAATGTAGCAGTAGTTGGCGCAACCGGAGCGGTAGGGGAAGAAATGACCCGAATCTTGGAGCAAAGAGGCTTTCCGGTTAAAAAACTTTCTCTTTATGCTTCTCATCGTTCTGCCGGGAAGGAATATTTATTTAAGGAAACAATCAGGGTAGAGGAATTAAAGATGACTCATTCCAGAATTGACATTGCCCTGTTTTCCGGAGGCGATGAGGTTAGCAAACACTTTGCTCCTCTTGCAAATACAATCAGGTGCTGTAGTCATAGATAATGGTAAATATTATCGAATGGACCCCAAGGTTCCTCTTGTTTGTGCCTGAAGTCAACCCGGAAGATGTTTCTAAACATCAAGGAATTATTGCTATCCCAATTGTTCTACCATACAAATGGTAGTTGCATTAAAACCAATCTATGATGCGAGTAGGTATCAACAAAGTTATCTGCTCTACCCTATCAAAATCTGTTTTGGAACCGGCAAAGAGGCTATTAATGAATTAGAGAACAGACTGAAGCAGTTGTCCTTAATCAAAATATTAGGATTCCTGCATATCCTTATCAAATTGCCTTTAACGTTTTACCACATATGGGTTCTTTTGATAAAGATGGTTATACCTCTGAAGAAATAAAAATGCTCAACAGAAACGAGGAAAATTTTACATGAACAAAATTATGGTTTCGGCAACTACGGTAAAGGTCCCGGTTTATCGGGCACATGCGAAGATGTTCATATTGAGACACAGAAAGAGATTAGTCCGGACAAGGCAAATATTAAAGTAATTTTCCCGGAATAAAGGTGATTGATGAGCCCGAACAATCCCTTTATCCTCTTTCTTTACTGGACGCAGAAGGCAAAATGACGTATTTTAGGCCGTATCCAGAAAAGACCGCAGTGTTTAACCCCGGTTTGATTATGTGGGTAGTTTCCTGATAGCAAGAAAGGCTGCCTGAATGCGGATTCAGATTGCCGAACTGTTAGTTGATACAAAATTAATATTGAATAATAAATAGAGAAAAACTATGTTTAATAATGTTATTACGAAAAGGTTTATATAACATTGAAAAAGACCAATGCAACTCGTTTGCTGGATAAATTAAATATTGATTATCAAATTGTGGAATATCAAGTAGATTCGGCGGATTTAAGTGCCGGACATGTGTCTCGGGAGACCGCCATTCCACTGGGTCAAATTTTTAAAACATTGGTTGCCCGGGGGGATAAGACCGGTGAGATGGTAGCCTGCGTTCCCGGTGATTCTGAGCTTAATTTGAAAACATTTGCCCAGATCAGTGGGAACAAGAAGGTGCAGCTGATTCCTGCCAGGGAGATTAACAAGCAAACCGGGTATATCAGAGGGGGAGTTTCTCCTTTGGGATTAAAACATCCCTATCCCTTATATATTGACCGGACTGCATTAAAATATCAATTTATCTTAATCAGTGCAGGATTACGTGGATTACAGATAAAAATTAACCCACAGGACTTGATTGCTGTCTGTCAGATGAAAGTTGAGTCATTGACCGAGTAGTATTCTTCAATTATAAGCCAACAGGAATATTGAATTAAATTCAATATTATTTACATGCCTAAAAAAACATTAATAAGTAGTCAAAAAATAAAAAAGTTGCCTGTCTGTGTCTTTTAGATGTTATTTATGCTGTTATCGATAATATGGTATACTGAAGAAAAGATAAATATCCGTAAATTTCGGAACAATCACTATTAAAGATGATATAAAGGAGGCATCATTATGAAAACCCTTTTGCATCAACTTTATGATTTTGGGCAAAGTCCCTGGTTAGACTATATCAGTCGAAAAATTCTCGACAAGGGACATCTACAAAGAATGATTGATAATGGTATTGTGGGTGTTACTTCTAATCCTACTATTTTTGACAAAGCAGTAAAAACCGGCAATGATTATGACCCTATTATTCGTGAGCTTGCCCAAAAAGGAAAAGATAAAGAAGAGATCTATGATAATATAACCATTCGGGATATTCAGGATGCCTGTGATATGTTTTTGCCCGTTTATCAGCAAACTGGCAAAAAAGACGGTTATGTCAGCCTGGAAGTCAATCCACACCTGGCTCATGACACTGATAGGACTATCCGGGAGGCCGAAAGACTTTCCCAGTTAGTAAATAGGTCAAATTTGATGATAAAAGTACCTGCTACAGAAGAAGGTTTCCCGGCAATTGAAACCCTGCTCAGTCAGGGTATTAATGTCAATATTACTCTTATTTTTTCCCGTGAACAATATATTAAAAGTGCGCGTGCTTATCTTAATGGTATAGAAAAAGCACATTTTAAGAGAAAAGACATAAGTAGAATTGCTTCGGTGGCCAGTGTTTTTGTTAGCCGCGTGGACGGTGCAATTGACTCTATTTTGGAAAAGCAGATGAATCAGGAAGATAGCCCGATGCAAAAAAGTGAGTTAAAAAATTTACTTGTTAAAGCTGCAATTGCCAATGGACATCTGATTTACCAGGAATACAGAGGTATCTTTTCATTAGACCGTTTTCGGGAATTAGCCGGAGAGGGAGCCGCAGTTCAACGAGTTTTATGGGCTTCTACCAGTACCAAGAACCCGAATTATTCTGATATTAAATATGTCCAGGAACTTATTGCGCGCAATACGGTAAATACCATGCCGGAAGATACTATTGAGGCTTTTTTGGATCATGGGAAAGTGGAAAATGCCATTTCGGATGAATCCTCCCGGGATCAACTAGTACTTTCCCATCTTGATGACCATGGGATTTTGATTGACGAGGTCTGTAAACAGCTGTTAACAGATGGAGTGAAAAAATTTATTGATTCATATGAATCTCTATTAGAGTCCATTGAACAAAAGCGAAAAATGTTTCAATCAAAATAATGAATCTTGTGAATTAAAATGGTAAAGTTTATAATTGAAGAACAAGACTAAATAAGCATAAAGGAAAAGGAGTATTTAGAAAAATGCCGGAGAATTTTCTCTTTGCTATTATTGGTTTCGTTTCTGCATTTATTCTTTTTATATTAATATGGTGGATATTCTTTCGGCCGCGTGGTTCAGGAAGACAGGTTAAGATATATTCATCTATTGAACAGCTTCGTTCTGTCGGAGAATTGGTTGCCTTTAAAATGGTAACCAAAGAAAT